>JBHIBK010000060.1:0-8579 GCA_046759065.1 Thermoplasmata archaeon
GGCTGCACCTTGAGAGAATAGAAGCCCCCTTTGTTCATCTCGGGCCCTAGTTCACGCCCAGCGCGACGAATCCAGCTTACGGGTACGTGAGAGGAGGGACATCAAGCTAGAGTAGCCATTCCATCCGGTGGCTCAGATCTGTGGGAACCGCCTGTTCGAAGACCTGGCGCACTTTCTGGACATATTCGACGAAGGAATCCCGCCGCGCCACGCCCTCTTGCTTCTTCTGCTTGACGTACTCCGAGGTCGGAGCAATCCACCCTTTGAGCTTGCGGCGCTTCCCATTGGGCTTCTCGTATTCCAGGCGCATCCTGTACCCCCGTCCAAATCTCTTGACTCTCAGGCGGAGCAACGAATGATACGGAAAGCTGATGCTCTTCTTGTGACTCGCGAGAACATCGGCATCAACTTCCTCAGAACCGACTTTCTCCTCCTTCGCCATTGCCTCAGCGAGCAAGGCCCCCGCAATGCCACCGAGCATCGCCCCCAAGCCCGATCCGCCACTGCTACGAAAGAAGATGCAGCGCTCGTTTGTGAGAAGGACGCTATAGACCTGCGGTGGTCCCAGGGATACCTCGACCGTCACGGCTGGGACCAGACCAACCTCCTCCTCTGCGATAGGAATCTCCTCTACGTGTCCATCATCCTGGCGATACTACATCACTCTTTGTAAGGGGAGCTAAGTGGGGGGACAGAACTCGTCAGCGATCCTCTAACTGCCATTATCATCGCTGAAGCATTACACAGCTAATGGTACCTTGACTGCGAGGTAGAGAACGAGCGGACGAGACCGGCAGCCCTGTTGAGGACAGAACCTGAGAACGGCACGAAGCCGTACCTTCGGTTATGGCTGCGCTGATCTCGCCCGATGGGACGACGGGCGGCGTGAGTACTTGAAACTGATTGCATGATTATCACGGCTTGCACGACCCATTTCGGTCTTCCCACGGTTGAGAATCGGCTGGAAGCCTTTATCTCCCCCAAACTCGCACGCCTTCGTGTCGGCACCCGCCGACAGGAGGACAAAACAAGTGAGAACTACGAGAGCGATTGGTGCGGACCGGAAGGCCGTGTCCCCAGTAATTGCTACCATCCTCATGGTGGCGATCACTGTGGTCCTGGCTGCTGTCCTATACGTGATGGTATCCGGTCTGGTCTCCGGTCCGAACACGGCCCCTGACCCCGTCATCATGCGGGTGACCAGGACGGGGGACGGATCGAACTGGAAGCTGAACGTAGACGAGGCCCCCGGCACGGGGCTGAACATCGCCACAACGCAGGTCGTTGTCATCTCCGACGCTGGAGCCGTGCTCCTCAGCGCGACTCCCCTGAGCCAGCTGAGCGGAAACGCCAGCTACGAGGACGTCGATGGCAGCGGAGACTTCACAGCGGGCGACTACGTCCTGCTCTCGACCACGACGTACCCGGTGGGATCGGAGTTCCAGCTCCTAGGTCCCGACGGGACACTGGCCATAGGCAACCTACAGTAGGGTGGTGGCAACCCCCACCCCCCGCTCTTCCCTTTTTCTTATTAGTTCTTCCGTCTGGCGTATAAGTCAGCCTCGGAACGTATGGTCCCCGATTCGGGAATTTACACTCGCGTAAGTTCGGCTAGGCCATCCCCGAAGCATGTAGCACCCGGCTTTGTGGGGTCCGAGGACCCAGCCTCCCCTTAACTACACGAGTCACTTTGTACATCTCCCGCCCGACGGCTCGGAGTAGTCCCGCAGTTCAGGAGGTTCCCTTTCAGCCAACGTCCATCCCTCCGAGGATAGATTCGGTCGAGGCGACAAGGTCGCGCCAGAGAATCAGGGCGTGGCGCAGCGCCTCTTCGCCATGAGGCGTGATTTCGTAGTACTTCCGCGGGGGTCCGCTGTCCGATTCCACCCATTCCGTCTGCACGAGACCGTGGCTCTCAAGCGCGTGAAGGAGGGGGTAGACGGTCCCTTCCGGCAGAACCAGATTCCCGTTGCTCTTCTCCTTGAGCTGTTCGATGATCCGGTATCCGTAACGGGCCCTCGCGTTTCCCTGGATCCCTCGGAGGACGAGAAGAGACAGGAGCCCGGTCCGCAGCTCCCGGTCGAGTTTTTTCAAGTACCGCTCAACATCGGGCACAAAGCCTACCTCGAGGTGTTGGGTAGCTTGGACTTCTAGGCAATATAAAGGAGTCGACGCGATTTTCGCACGTGATAGGTGACGGCCGATGATCCCGTTAACGGACGCAGCGCTGTGGTCCCACACTCTCATGGCCCGGTGAGTGCCTACCCGCTGGCTTACGGGGGACGAGATGGACTCTTTCTGTGGGATATTCAGAAATATGTGAACGATTAAATACGGACACAACTGAACAATAGTAAGCTTTATACGCGAATAAGATATCCCTTCGCATCATGAAGGAGGAGGGAATTTTGCGCTCTAAAGATGAAAAGATTTCCGCAAGGTTTCCTGGAGTATCCCTGGCACTCCTGCTCGTCGTTCTGTTGATGACATCGTTCGGGCTTTCCGTTATTCCTTCGGCTGTGGCCCATAAGGAATCAGGATGGAGAGTTACGCTTGTCGGCCTTCACTATGTGAGCTTCTCCCCCTTCGCGGCCGTGTATTTCGAGGTCTATAAGCAGAACGATGTTACGGGGGGGTACATCGTCTATATATCGACTCATCGGATCCAACATTACCTAACAGAGATCTCCAATCGAATCACCTTCAGTCCCGGTATCGAATATCCGGGAATCTGTCCGGGCAGCCTATTTGTGGGATACACTCCCTGGGACCAGCAGACTTCGGCGACTTGCTCTGGCCCCCCCGACGACAGGGTTGGCACTGCATGGGGATACATCGACATAGTCCCAGGAATTCCTTGGTGCTGCAACAAATGGCGCTCAACTCTCAGCGGAGACACGAGGTACTGGTGGAAGGAAGGTCCCGCCTCTGCCACCTGGGACCAATTAAACGTCGTGCGATCAGGAAACGGCTTTGGTCCGGGCCAGCGAATAGATTTCTATGTCTGGTATCACTTCCAGAATCAGGTTTGGTGGTGGTGGGAACACCACTATAGATCTGCCAGCTGGACCTATTATACCTAAGACATCGGCTCGCGAGTCCCATCGATTGTTCGACTGAGATGAGCAGATTGCAGGTGTCTCGCCGGAAGCGGGTGTTTCGGTCCTCAACACCGAAGCGGAAACGAGAGCGGCGGATCCTGATAAATACTGCCCTTTTCCTGCTGGGATCGATTCTGATTTTCTCCGTTCTGTCCTCATCTCCGGTCGGGTCAACTAGAGAAAGTCTCTCGCCGATTCAGGCACCTGAACTATCCGCGACCCGCGAGGTACGCAGCCTTACAGATCTGTTCTTGCCGACCTCGTACGACAATTCCACATTCAAATTACCTTGGGTCGGCGGACCTAGCGAACTTTGGATTTCGGTCTACAGCAGTGTCCCGGGCGAAATTCGGTTATCCTCCGAGGAGAGATCGCTTCAATACACGAGTCCGACACCTCAAGGCCTATCGTCGGGCAGAATTTCCACCAGAACTTGGCCAGTCAACGGAATCATTTGGCTAAATCTCACTGGCGCTGGGAAGATAGTGGTCATGGATGCTTCGATCTTGGACGCGCTTCTGACTAACGCCACCTATGATTGTTCTCCCTGTTCTCGTCAGGTCTCTTTCATGGTGCCAACACGCCGCGTGTTCTTCGAATTGCACATCGCGAGCGACGTTCCGGCCCGCTTCTACGTGCTGGATTGGCGGCTCCAGCCGATCTTCAGCGATCTCAGGAGTACAACGGACAAGGCCTTCTCAAGTCCTGTCGAGGCAGAGCCGTACTATTTCATCACTTTCATCACGGACTCAGAGCGATTCGAGTTCATCAGGATCCGTCTCTCTTTCATCCAGTCACCTGACTACCGCGTGGGCTTGTTTATCCTGTTCGAAGCTCTCTTGGTGGTTGGCCTCGCCGTCATCAACCGAGTCTTATTGCCGAGGCTCGGCCGAAAGCCCCAGGGATCGCCGAGGAAGATTGAAGAGGAAAGAGGAAGCTATCCAGGGGCGGGCCGCCGCCCCGGACGGACGAAGTGAACGGGGTGCTCATACTAGCGGATGAGTCGCAGTCCATCGTATCCCCAGAGAGAAGGGGAACAGCCCGAACGGCTGAATTCAGGATACGGAACCAAGGCTCCCAGACTCTCGCTCAGGAATGTAGACCGCGATTCCAGTTCCTGGAAGGATTGCGATCCAGAAATCAAAGAGAGCGGGGGAGAAGAGCGGCAACCTATGAGACAGTCGATTTGTCTTGGCCTTGGATTCTGGCATGGCCACGAATTGCTATACACTATAAATGAGGCTCTTACCCGGATTCCCACAAGGCGGATCGCGCGCGGGCGACGGGTCCTCCCAGAATCGAATCGCCTCTCCAGAAACGCGGACAACGAGGACCCCATCTAGCATGGAACAGGTCCTTCGAAGAGAGTGGCTGTGGCTGCTAGCATATTGTTCTCAGAAGGCGGGAAGGATTTACCATTCACGAGGTCCCGTCCCGCATCCCGGACCATCCGCCGCTGTATCGAGATCTGACAGTCGAATCATCAATTCTGAGGGAGTCTGACTGCGGAGCAGAGCCACGACCAGGACGCTTAGCACCTCAAGGAAGCCGAGCGCTCAGACCCGAGTTGGGACCTGCCGGGATGCCCAAAATTGCGTAGTCACCCGCGTGCTCTCGGAGGTCAGCCAATAGCTCGTCAGGACTCACTCTCATTCCTATTCGTGCCTGTGATCCAGAACGTGGCCGCCCAACCCGCTTGGCCCGGTAGACAAGAAGATGGGGGATGCCGTCGTTTAAAGCACGTCGGGACAGGCCTCGCAAATAGAACCTATTGAACTCGCCCTCTGCCAGAGTCTCTGGGGCATTGCGCGGGATGAGGGCAAGGGTAAAACCACCCTTTGGCTTTCTCCTTCGAATTCTCAGTTTCAGTAGATGACCGGCCCGAATCGCTTGGGCAAGAGTGGCGTCATTCCCATCCTGAATCGCGTTTCTCAATGAGCCGGGATATTCTGTCCTGCCACGCTGATTCAGGCGCTTGCTACGATAGAGTGTGTTCTGATTCACATCATCCTCTAGCTCCTCCAACATGTATCCTCGGGTCCTCTCATCCAGATCGAGGCTAAGTGCCATGCGATGTACCGCCGTTACCTCGAAGTGTGTGCATTTCGCTTGGCCCGCGGCGTCGCCCTGCCATATTACCAGACCAAGGTCATTCTAGTAGTCACCTCGGTAATTCCCACTGATCCGAGCCGGTTAGGGATCCAGAGCAGATTCGTAGTCTAGATTCTCCAGGCGCGTAATGTCTGCGTTGACTTCCCAATACTGGTAGCCCTTCCTCAGTCCAGCTCTGACCCAGACTCTGTAGTATCTTGCAAGTTCGAGGAGCGAGCCCGGCGGGGCTAGTGGGATATCTTGGGGAGTGCGCCAGAACAGCCTATCCTCGTCATAGTCAACATAGAGGCAGTCCTCCCGCATCAGCTCCAAGTCCACCCCCATCATCTGACTGTATTCTTTCAACCTGAGAAGCCCCTTCTCTTCGAGGTATTCATCTGAGAAGTACCCGGAGGCGGTGGCTGAGAGATGAAGCCAGTTTATGATCTGCTGGAATTTCAGATTGTGGTCAGACCTAGATGCCCTGAGAGGGTCTCTTATAGTACCCTCATTTCTTGCGTCTCTGAGATTCTTCACCCGTTCTCTTCTGGCCTTGAGCTTCCTATGAGTCTTCTCATCGTATGATTCCCTCACAAGAAGCCAATCGCCGAAGGCCACGTCGTTGTCGTAAACGACTGGCCCTAATCCAGTCTTCTTCGCATAGACGTAGGATTGGAGGATTTCTGATTTTCCTAGCTCTTCAATTCCTAGGATCGTCAGGAATAGGCCTCCGTGACTCCCGCCAGCGTCCCGCAGAATCTCAGCGTCCCCTAACATCTGGATCCCATTCTGAAATGCCGCAGTGGCTCCTGCCTCCGCCTCGTCGACTGAAAGGTTCATGCCTACGCCCACTTCCAGGCGCTTGGGGTATTTCCAGTAATCGTTACTGGTAGCTGCAATCGTGTTACTGAGACCCCAATTCTTCAGCGTCTCTCATTGTGTTATGAGCACCCCTCCGCGCCCGTCAGGGCCTTTCTTGCCCGTCGGCTCCTCGCCACGGTAAGCCTTTGGAGAGGGTCAACAGGAGGTGTAGGCATCTGTGAGAAAACTCTAATATCTGACATACAGATGCGGGAGAAGGCGGAACCGATGGTGGGGAAGAACATCGAGTACGTCGGGCTTCTCAATGATTACTTTGGTGAGTTAGCCGAACTCGCTTACGAGCGAGAGCTGTCCCCAGGGGAAGCCGTGAGACACATCTTTGAGAACAGAAGGTTGACGGCCGGCGATGCCGAGGCAGAGCTAGGCAGCATGGGCGCCAACCTCAATCAGATGTGGGGATCCGAGGCTGTCAGAGCTATGAAGGCAGAGCTATCTAAGTCCGGTTGGCTGAAGGCATACCTCGCTCCCTCGACAGAACTCTTCTCATCTGAGGATCCGGTTACCGCTTCAGATGGGCTGAAGAGGGCTGCCACCTTTGTTGACACCGTAGTTATTGAGGATCCCCTCGTTCGAGCAATCAAGACGGCCCCGAAAATTCGTGGAGAGTCGGAAACAGGTTTTCTGTACGAGAAGTGCGCGCTTTACGGGCTCGGGATGATGAAGCTCGTCCCTGCTCTCGAAACGAATGCTGAGCCTCCACCGGCGGTGATTGTTCCGGGACTTGCCCACATCAATCAGAGCATAGTTCCCAGCCTTCAGCCCACAGTCGAAGAGTTCAGTGGGCATCAGGCGGAGATGGCATTTGGTGCCACATCTGAGGAAGTTAAGTCAAGGTTAGTCGAGGTAAGATCCAAAGGTGATTTCTTGGAGCTGGTTGCCCGAAGCCAGCAGGATTTTGCATCGGGAGTCTGGGACTTCTACGACTCTGAGTTCTCCATTCGGCCCCCTACATCTGGTGAAAGCGTCCCCGAAGCGGCCTTCTCCGCTATGACAAGGGGACGAGCGGGCACTCCGGTCTTAGTGTGGACCCATTCACTCGCGTACGATGCTCATCCGATTGACCTCCACAAGTCTGGATACGGCGATCTGCTCGAGTTCGCCGGCTGGCAGAATCGAGACTACGAGCGCTATTCTCGAATCCCTGTTCAAAAAGACATGATGATTAGCCAAGTGCTCGCTCGGGAGAGTTACGAGTGGTTAGGAAACCCATCTATGGAGCAGTTGGTCAGACTAAGAGAGGAAGATGAGCTGACCGTGTTTCGGGACGCCTTGCGAACGAGCGTTAAGGAACTGACTTCTGCGAACGCAGAGGAGTATGATCGGACGAGAAACCAGGTGGCGCGTGCATTAGATCGGGCTGCGGAACGGTACACCAGTCAGTTAGGCGAACTGTTGAACCGAAAGAAAGCTGTGAAGCGAAAGGGATTGGGGGGGGTAATCGTCACGGGTCTGCTGGCAGCAGCAGCAATGTTCTTCCCTCCAATCGGCCTCCTTGGCATTCTTACTGGAGGCTACTCCGCACTCGATCTCTACAAATCATGGAGGGAAATCTCCGAGCAACAAGCATTGCTGAAATCAAGGCCTCTGCCCTTGTTATTCAAGGCCAATACTTGATCGCTGTTGAGATTCATAAGTCCGGATCGCGCGTCGCCTTCCCCCCCATGTTCGGCAGACTAACGCCAGAGGCGTTCTGCTTTGTTGTGAGGTGTGGCAATACAGGGCTCGTGCTACCTTGACCGCGACTGGAACATCCGAACTCTATCCTTCTAACCACGGCTCGCTGTCCCCTCAACCTGCGAGGGCACCAAGGACACTTTCCCAGCGAGCATCGCGGGCTACAGATGATGCAGCTCGCCCCGGTGGCCACACCGATGGGGGAGGCATTTTACACCCCTCCAGGGAGAACCGGAGGGGTTCTCGCTGAATCTCGAGCATGCATCTTAGATGCAAAGATTCGGGACGTTGAAACCTGAACTTTCCCCTCAGTTTCATATCCGAAGATTCGCCCGTTGGCCACCTAGGCTTGTTATCAGACTTCGATAATGGATACGATGAAAGCTAGACGCCGGCGGGTCCATCCGAAGGAGAGGTCTAGGTCGTAAGGTACCGTCGCGCTTGTACTATGACTGCTCAACATGTATCGGCGGCCGAGAACGGGGTAGTTGCGCCCCCGCAAGGCGGACAGCTAGGGACTGTCCAATAATAGTTCAGGTCAAAATCATTGCATCTGAAATGTAGACTTGATAATTCGGCGAACGCTCCGTCTCTGTTCTTCTCGACCTGCGGTAGGATATCGCCTTTCGTCCAGTGGAGGACCGCTTCCAACAGTCGAGGAATGGTCACCACGAGGCCGTTTCCCACGAACCGGAGCTTCATGTACGAACGCATGCCAGGGTAGCTATAGGAATGTGTTATCAGATGTCCACAATAGGTAGTGTGGTCCCTGGACGCCTCCGCGTCCGTTAATTCTGGGAATTCCTGGAAGCGAACCCGCCTTGGGGCCTT
>JBHIBK010000061.1:0-8494 GCA_046759065.1 Thermoplasmata archaeon
CTCACTGTCCTAGGAAGAAGCGGGATGACGTCAGGAAGAAGCTACGACGAGAAGAGGCTGTTCTCTATACTCGCGAAGCGGCTTGGGATTGCGAGGAACGTTCGCTTTCTCGAACAGATGAATGATGAACAGCTTCCCAGCCTCTATTCGCTTTGCGATATCTTCGTTCTTCCGTCACGGATGGAGGGCTGGGGACTCGCAATCATGGAGGCGATGGCGATGAGGAAGCCTGTCGTTGCCACTCGAGTGGGAGGGATTCCAGAGCTCGTGAAAGATGGAAGGACGGGGTATTTGGCGGACCTCGGCGACGTCCTCGGGCTCTCCGAGGCCATCAGGAAACTGACCGAGAATCCCTCGCTGAGGGAGAAGATGGGCCGCGAGGGAAGAAGGTATGTGAGGGAATTCACTTGGGAGAGAGCCGCGAAGAGGACGCTGGAACTATATGAGGGAGCATTATCAAGACCTGCGGAATCCGTCTAGAGACTACACCTCTCTTTCGTACCTCTGGACCCACATCCCCTCGCACTGCTCAAAGGGCTCCCCGACTTTCTGGAAGGAATATCTCCTGACACAGCGCTCGCTCATCTCGTGACCAATGAGGATGTTGACGACGTTCTTCCTGCAGTTCGTCTTCTTCGCCAGGTCAATGAACTGATCGTACATCGCCTTTGCCAGACCTGCCTCTCTGCACCGAGGATGAATGGACTGATGCTCTCCGTGACAGGCTTCCCGGCGAATCCTCGCCTTGTAGACGCCAACGATCCTCTCTCCGAGCCTTATTCCAAAATAGCGAAAACCGCCTTCCATCTCCTCAACGACCTCATCAGCGGAAAGCATTCGCTTCGTTCTCCATTCCTCAGGGTACTCATCTGCTCGAGGCCAAACGATTCGGAAGAGGTCCTCGATGTCCATGGCATCCAGTGGACCGAGCTCCTCCACGACCCATTCCTCACTCATCTCGACCACCTGAATGGCGCGTGGAAGTGGCGCCGGTGATTATCTCTTCTTCGAGATCGAAGAGGACCTGTGACTCCCCGCCAAGAGAGATTCGCATCCTCCTTTTCCGTGTTGCATTACCCACGACCGCAGCGTCCAGGTTCCTGCTCCTGAGTACCTCGAGTGTCTCCTCGGTCGCCGTTTCCGCGCAAGCCAAGATGAACCCGCATCCAGGGTATGCGAGGACCCAGTCCTCGAGACGCACCCCTCTCGGCACAGGGATCTTGCCGATATCTATCTCCGCTCCCACAACGGACGTTTCGAGCAACATCGCCAAAGAACCCAGTACACCTGGGTTGGAGACATCCTTCGCCGCGGATGCCAGACCTCTGCTGGCGATCTCGACCAGGGCCTCAAGTCGGAAGAGAACCTCCCCGGAGGATTTCCCGCTCGTGGAGTCGAAATTGAGAAGGCCCGATTTCATTCTACCATCGAGGTCGGCTGCGATGACAATGTCATCATCAGCTGTGCAGCCGAAGCTTGACATCGGGTTGTCAGCGGAACCGAGGATGCAGAGGGATATGGCGGGCGCCTCCGACCAGGGCTGAACATGTCCGCCGACGATCGGAACCCTGAACTTCTCGGAACCCTTTCTCAATCCTCTGGCAAGGAGCTGTCCCTCGTTCTCATCGCGAAAGGAGAGCGTGTTCACGCCTGCCAATGGTCTTCCTCCCATTGCATATATGTCATTGACATTCGCAAGAACAGAGCAGTAACCCGCCCATTCTGGGTCATCGAGCAGCTTGGACCATATGCTCTCAGCCGCGAGCAACATGTAGTTGCCTGCATATTCGATGACCGCGCAATCCTCTCCGAAACCGCGAACGGTCCTGCCCATGTTCTCCACAGAGCTGAGCTCCTCCAGAATGGGAGAGATGGGTCTCTTTCGGGTGAGCCCTTCGTAGTTCCTCACGAGGTCGGCAATCTTCTCGAGCATCCTATCCTCTGTAGTAGTCGGTCAGAGCGGAGCAGCCTCCGCATCGGACGCATCCAGCAAGGTTCTTCGTGGGGTCGATTCCGTATTCCCTCATCCTGTCGCACGCATAGATGTAGAACTCCTCCACGACCTCAGGCGACGGGGGAGCGGAATCCTGCATAGGGGTTTCCTCCAAAGGCCTGAGCGGGACGATGTACGGAATCACTCCCTCCTGGCACATCCTGTCGATTCCCGCCATGGTCTTGTCTCTGCTTTCTCCAAGACCCAGGATGACATAAGAGCTCACTTGATCGGCGCCGAAGACATCGAGGGAATCCTGCCACGCCCGAAAGTAATCATCAAAGTCGCCGGCCTTCCCAGGGCACACCCTCTTGAGTACGGACCTGTCAACCGATTCTATGTGTATGCCGATGCTGTCGGCTCCCGCCGAATGCAGCGATTCGATCTCTTCCTTGCGAACGGGCTCGAGCTGCGTGTGAACCCTCAACCTCGTGTTCTCCTTCACCGCTTTCACCACACGGGAGAGGGACCTCGCACCCTTGTCATTCAGATTCGGCGTGCCAGTAGTGAGGGTCAGATGATGGAATCCTTCCTTTTGGGCCGCCGCAGCGACCTCAGCGAGATGGCTCGGCTTCTTCCTCTCTATCGTCGTGCCGTACTTCAAGGAAAGCTCAATCCCGCAGAAGTGACACTGCTCTCCACGCTTCCATCTCACGCACTTCTGATAGGCCGTCGAGCCAAGGCAGTCTTTTCCATGTGCTAGGGCTATCCTTCTCATGGGCACCCCGTCAGACGTGAGGAGATTGTGGAATGCGGGGTTCTCAATCAGGCCCACTTCGATCTTCTCCCCGCCATCGTCGACGTAGTGTCCTCTTCCTTCTCCAGTAAGATGAATAGAAGAATCTTCAGCAAACCCGAATATGGGAACGTTCGCAACGGACTCGTTCATGAGGACATATCTTCCTCCAGCAGGCCCGGCACCCCATCTTCGTCCGTACTTCAAGTCTTCAGGGACCCGCATCCCGAGGCACAGGAGTCTGTTCTTCAAGTTGGCGATCATCCACGCTTCCCCAAGACATTCCTCTGTTGAGAGAAAGATGATGCGCTATAAACCTTTTATTGGGTAGTTTGGAGACACAATGAAAGACTGCTATTCAGGACCACCGTAGTGTTCAGGCTTGCAGTGGCCAAGGTCTTGGCATCATAGGTGAATCTGATTTTGGGAGTCTCACTTGGGAAGCGTGTCGACAGCCTCCCGTATCAAACTCGAGAAGTCGCAGTTGACTGGGATTTCCGTCTCGCTCAGTGCGATGAGTTCCAACCTTGGCTCTTCGACGATGAATTCTCTGTCTGCGTAGAATGACAGGAGTTCCTTTCTAGTCTTGAAGAACTCATCGTAGTTCCCGAAGGCTGCGCACAGTACCGTTTCGGTGTTTCCACAGAAATTGAGGAACTGCGGAGCCCTTTGGGTAGTTCCCTGGGTTCCCTCTGACCTGATCTTGAGAGGTGCCTGTGGATGGAACTTGACGTGAGCGAGAACGTAGATCTCGTATCCGAGCATTTGAAGGTCGACGACCCGGGTGGTCCTTATCAGCCCGCTCCTTTCGAATTTCTTCTTCATGCTCGAGATGACCTGTCTGGAAGCGTCAATCTTCTCAGAAAGGGCGACATCTGTCAACTCCGGATGCTCAACCAGCCCCTTGAGAACGCCTTTCTCCTTCTTTGTCAGCCTCCTAACATCGACCTTCGGAAAAGGTGCATCGGATTTCACCCTTTCATCGATGTCAAAGAGCATGCCCAGCGCCCTCGAGAAGTCGAAGAACCTCACCTGCTTCGTTATCTCGAATGGGAAGATCACCGACGTCCTGTCAGAGTTCCCGAAAAGCTTAGTTCCGGCGAAGCTGAATTCGAGAGTCTCCAGCCACCTCCTGGAGGATGTGTAGTTCCTCGCTGCTGATACGAAAAAGTAGAAATCCGGCGACATCAAAAGGTAATAGAGGCCCTCGTTCTCCTTCTTCAACGCATCCACGAAGCGGTTTCTCAGGTCCCTGCTTGCTGAAGGGTTGTATCTTCCATACCCCATCACTGTGAGCTCGTATCCCAGTCTGTTCACCGCTGGGATCTTGACGGTCTTGAAGTATCCCGCTTGATGCAGTCTCCTTCTGATAGCAGTGATCGTGGAATGCTTCACCTTGGTTTTCTCGGATAGCTTGCGGTCATTCAGCGCCGGATACTTCACCAGTCCGTAGAGTACCCTTCTCTCGTTTCTGGTCAATCCCTTCTTCACGGACAGTTAAATGATTCCCCCATATATTATCTTTATGAAATTGTTAAGGTCTCCTCCAATATCATACTTAATGCTTTGTGTGGATTGTCCAATTCGTCCAGATGCCAAAAGCTGGCAAGCACAATTCTCGTGTCTGGAGCCCGTCTCCGAAGACCGAGTCTCTGCTCTCACACCTGCGGGGTCGGTGGAACAGAACCGCCTTTCCATCATCACCATTCGAGCACCAAGAAATATGGCCAAGGAAGCATTATATAGACTATTCGAAATCATTGCACCAAGATGTGGCCAATACGGGATGTGAGGTATCAGGTGACACGAGCCTGTGATCTTCACTGTCCCCACTGTTTTGCGGAAGCCGATGAGCCTCTTCCTAATGAACTGAGGCCCGATGAGGCGAAAGGTATGGTTCTTGATTTGAGGAAGAACGGAATGAGGATGATAACTCTCACCGGCGGTGAGCCGTTCTGTCGAAAGGAGTTCACTCTTGACTTCGCCTTTTTTCTGGGTGAACAAGGGATACGCTACAGGGTTTTCACGAACGGGCTTCAGATGACGAGGGAGGCAGCGTCCCATCTCAAGAGAAGCAGCGCATACGAGGTCCAGGTCAGCTTCGATGGGCTGAGAGAAACCCATGACAGGTTTCGCGGGACCAGGGGCTCATACGACAAGGCAATCGAGGCCCTTGAGATCGCCAAGGAAGCTGGGCTCAGGACGGCAGCAAGGGCGACCGTCACAAGAACGAATTCCGATGAAATCCTTGACCTCCTGGACGTCCTCTATCCTCTTGGCATATCATCCTTCAGGCTGAGGCCCTTCGTCCCCGTTGGCAGAGGAAGAAATCAGAAGGAGTTCCTTCCCGAGAGGGAGGACTTCGAGAAATCCTTCGGTCGTCTTTCCAGGGTGAAGGAGAGCTACCCTATTCAGATGACGTTCATAATCCCCCATTTCACATTCATGTTCGACAGCAGCAAGAACTACGACTCTGACCGGGGGTTCGATGGGGTCCCCTGCCTGTGCGGGAAAACACTGGCGGCGATAACGCCCGATGGATGGGTCAGGCCCTGCGGCTACTTCTCCGTCAACCTGGGAAATGTGAGAGAACAGAAGTTCTCGGAGATATGGGAGAAAAGCGAATTCCTGCGGGAAATGAGGGGAATCGAGAAGCTGGAAGACAGATGCATGGATTGCGAGTTTCTGAGCCTGTGCCGTGGCGGTTGCAGGGCATCCGCGTACGAGAACACAGGGAGACTCGATGCCGCCGATCCCTTATGTCCCATGGTGTCCTAGATGTTGATCCCGGCGCACTGCAGAGAGGTTGGTCTCAAAGACGTCGATTTCCCGCTTACTTCGGAGAACATTCAGGAGTCTTGGCGGGGAAAGAGGATCTATTTCCGAACCAAATTCCTGGTGCTGAAGAACGGGGATGACTGCTCCCTCCTTAGAATCCAGTCGAGACCGAACGGCATTCTGAATGAGATAGAGAGCATCGATATCCTCTCCCTCCCCGAGGAGACAGTATGGGTGGAGGACCCAAATGTGGATGTCCTGAATCCGAGCGGTCTCGTGCAGGCCGCTCTCCGTCACTCAGAGAAGACGGTTGTAGTGAAAGGGGCCTTCGATCATGTGAGCTTCGTCAAGGACCCCGAGACAACGAGCATAAGGGTCTTTGATGTGGTTCCTCCCCGCCCGCCAAAGCTTCTCAGTCTTGTCAGGAAAGCTCTGGACATCCAGGCTCTCGATGTTCCAGCAGTGATCGATGAGGATATCCTCGACCTCAGCGACTTGGCAAAGGATGTGACGACGGAGGAGGTCCTCCTTCCATGCGAGGGGCGAATAACCAGCGAAAAGAGGGTTCTCCATCTGTCAAGAAGCCCAGAGGTGAAGGATGCGACTCTCCTCGGATGTGAGCTGTCCAAGCAGGTTGCCAAGGAACTCTACGGAAGGGATCTCCCATTCATTCAGATGTGCCCGAAGAGGCTTGTAGGGCAAAGCGAAGTCCCCACTATCGTGAAGTGCTGCGAACTGCAGTCCGGTTTCGAAATCACCGGGAACGTTGCTGTAGTTCCTTGGGGAGCTAGAGAGGAGGATGTTGTTCAGGCACTGAAATGTCTTCTGGCAGAGGACCGACAACGATGAGCGGGCGTCCGAGGGGTTCAATTACTTAATATACGGGTCCTGTAATAATGCCAGTCGAGGACAGGAGGACCACGCATGGCGTCGCAAAGCAAGCCAAAACCGGTCAATCCAGAGTTCACTCAGACTGTCATCGACGCCGGCGCAGAAACCGTGACGCTCTGTTTTCAATGCGGAACATGCACGGGAGGTTGCCCCTCCGGAAGAGTGACCGCTTTCAGGACGAGGAAGTTGATGAGAAGGGTCCAACTTGGATTCAAGGATGACGTTCTTCCGAGTGATGAGCTGTGGCTCTGCACAACGTGCACGACCTGTGACGAGAGATGCCCGAGGGGCGTGAAGATCACCGACATCATCATGACGCTCAGGAACATGGCCGTCCGGGAAGGCTTTATGGCCGATGCTCACAAGAACACAGCGCGAACGCTGATCAGCTCCGGACATTCCATCCCCCTGGGTGATGCCTTCAGGGAGCTGAGGAAGGAGCTCGGGTTGGATGAGGCCCCGCCCACGGTAATCTCAGACACGGAGGCGCTCGAGGAGGTCAGGGAGATAGTGAAGACGACAGGTTTCGACGAACTGGTGGGATAGTGGCAACGTACGGACTCTTCCTTGGGTGCATCACTCCACTGAGATACCCAGGGATCGAAACGTCCACATTGGAGGTTGCCAAGGCTCTCGACTTGGATATGGCCGTTCTCGAGGGCACCTCGTGTTGTCCCGCACCTGGGGTGTTCCGAAGTTTCGACCAGAAAACCTGGCTTGCGCTGGGAGCAAGGAACCTTGCACTTGCCGAGAAGAAGGGAGTCGACATCGTCACCATATGCAACGGATGCTTCGGTTCTCTTTCAGAGGTTGCGGAGCAGATCGAGCACGATGAGGAAAAGAAGAAGGCTGCAAACTCCATTCTTGAGCGGATCGGCAGGCAGTACAACGGAGGAGTGAAGGTGAGACAGTTTGCCGAGCTTCTCTGCACTGACGTCGGCTTGGACGCCATAACGGCCAAGGTGAAGAACAAGCTGGATCACATCAGAGCTGCAGTCCACTACGGCTGCCACTATTTCAAACCGGAAGTCGTGAAACGGATTGAAAACAGGGAAAGTCCCAGAACTCTCGACGAGCTAGTGGAGGCAACGGGCGCGACCAGCGTGGACTATGGGAACAAGAATCTCTGTTGCGGCGCTGGCGGAGGTGTGAGGGCCCGGGCCAAGGACGTTGCACAGAAGATGACTGACCAGAAGCTCGAGGCCATCAAGGCGTCAGGAGCTAACTCGATAATTGATATGTGTCCTTTCTGCCATCTCCAGTTCGATCAAGGCCAGCAGGAACTCAGTGTATCATTTCCCGTGATTCACCTCTCCCAGCTTCTCGTGCTGGCATTTGACCTTGACAGAGGCAAGCTTGGCTTCGGCGCTCATGCGGTTCCTGTCAAGTTTTGACCTACTTGCATGAAGAGCACACAGGGACAGCGCCCTCCTTGGGTGGAGGGCTCCTGAGCGGTCCAACGTTGAGATGAAACTGTTGGGTCTCCGCTGGCTGATCCTTTCCCAGATCATCGAGAGGAACGATCACATTCCTGTCCAGGGGACTCCCTTGTAGGGACTCATCACGATCTGGGCTCTCACATTGCGGACTCCGTCCATATCGAGATACGAGTCCAAGAAATCCTGCAGCTCAGGCATGTTAACAAAGAGCATGACGCAGAGGATCTCGTGCTCGCCCGTCACCCTGTAGACAGCGATGGCACGATCGTGATTGCATATCTTCTCGACGACTTCGTTCCTCTGACCTCCGGGGACGCTGATGTGAACGTAGGCCTTCACTGGGTTCTCTATCAGCTGATAATCGATATAGACAGAATAGCCTTTTATGATCCCCTTCTTCTCCAGGTTCATGATCCTTCTTCTCACTGTCGCCTCGCTGATTGAGAGCGCCCTCGCGACCTCGATGTTGCTGGTTCTTGCGTTCTCTCTGAGTTTCTCCAGTATTCTCACATCGACATCGTCGAGGGGAAGAAGCCTCATGTCTAGCCCCTTCCATCTCTCGCCGAGCTGCACATACTCCCCTTCCCATCTCTCTGGCATGACAATTCCCGCAACGTCGTAGGCACTCTGAGTATTAATACCTAACGCTTTTCGCAG
>JBHIBK010000062.1:0-8434 GCA_046759065.1 Thermoplasmata archaeon
TTCGGTCGGAGGGCAAGGAGCAGGTCTGGGACACTGTCTCGAACTCGGCGAAGCCGTTCGACGCCGAAGGGATCAGTCCGGCGCTAGAGGGAGAATACACGGTCGACGGGGAAACGGTCAAGACAGCCTTCCAAGTCTTCAAGGATCACATCGCCCAGTACACCCCGACCTGGGCCGCGTCCGTGTGCGACCTACCCGCCAGCGCCATAGGCAGGATAGCCGAGGAATTAGGAGAGAACGCCCTCATAGATAGCAAGATCGTCTTGGAAGGGGTTGAGCTGCCGTACCGCCCCGTAGGCATCATGGCCTACCATGTGTCGCAGCAGGAGCACGGATTCCAAGCCTTCCGAGCCGCAACCATCGTTTTCATGCTTCTGGGAGCCATAGAGGCGGTCGGCGGCCTACGCGTCGACTTCTCACGAAAGATACACAAGAACTTCGCCAAGCTGGACAGCATCGAGGTCAAGGATCCGCCCTACAACATCTATCTCAAGGACAGCAAGTTCTTCCCGATAAACACGGGCAACCCAGGGATCATGGCCTTGGCCATGCTCGACCCCGTCAAGTACGAGGTCGACTACACCCCCGAGGTCGCCATCCTCCACATGTGCAACCCCATACTGTCCTTCGTGGACCAGAAAGTCTTCTTCGAGGCCTACAAGAAATTCAAGTTCATGGCGGTCCTCGATGCCTGGATGAGCGAGACGGCGGACTACTTCGCCGACATCATCCTCCCCGCCGCCACGATCGAGAAGTACGAGGGCCCCATCAACGTAACAGACCAGTACAACGACGCCACCACCCTGAGATTACCGCCAATGGATCCCCTCTTCAAGACAAGGGGTGACATCGACATCTACATCGACCTCTGCGAAAAGATCGGGGTGCTCTACGGCGATGGGGGTTACATCGACAGGATCAACTCTGAGCTCAAGCTAAGCAAAGAATATGCATTAGACCTGACCACCAAGCCGGCTGTGAGGGACATCTTCGACCGATGGGCTAAGTCATCTGGCTACGAGAACGGGATAGGGCATTTCGAACAGAAGGGAATAAGCGATGTAAAGCCTATCCCCGCCAACAAGCTCTATGCTCCGGCCTGGGATCCCCCTTACGGTGGGATCAAGCACAGGCTCTATGGCGAGTCGCTGAGACGCTATCAAGAAACCATGAAGGAGAAGGGCGCCGCCGAGATCTTCCGGCAGGACTACACGGCGCTGCCAACTTGGAGGGAACTCACGATGGAGAAATCACCCCCCGACTATGACCTATACCTCATCTCTCACAAGAAGATCGAATACAAGCAATCCCGAGCGACCTTCATCCCTCTGCTCAACGAACTCGAACCAGAACAGCGTGTCGAGACAAATCCCTTGGCTGCACGGGCCAGAGGGATCGCTGACGGTGACGAGGTCTGGGTCGAATCCCACAATACCGTGACGCAGGAGACGAGAAGAGTTAGGGCCAAAGTGGAGTACGTCGAAGGAATGCGGCCGGACACCGTCTCCATGTCCCACCACTACGGTTTCTGGGTGCACCCCAAGGCGGAGGGAGGGGGACCGACGCCCAACTCCCTCTTCTTCACCGGCGAGGGCTACGTCGGCATGACGGCCGACCAAGCCTTCCACGTCAAGGTGAGGATGTACAAGGAGGCGGGCTAGAGTGGCTAGATATGCTTTCGTCGTCGACCTTGATCGATGTATGGGTTGCAGGGCTTGTGTGGAGGCATGCAAGATCGAGAACAACACCCCCGAAGGATTCTTCTGGATGCATGTCTTCCGATTCGAGGAAGGCTCGTATCCAGACGTAAGGGTAAGATTCATGCCGAGACCTTGCATGCACTGCGACAATCCACCATGCGTGAAGGTCTGTCCAGTTGGCGCACGGTACAAGCAAAACGATGGATTCGTTCTAACAGACTATGAGAGATGTATAGGTTGCAGATACTGTGAGGTAGCCTGCCCCTACGGTGTGAACTACTTCAACTATGGTCCTCCCCAAGACAACACGTACTACGACTGGAGAAACGGGGAAGGAGACAACGAGTATGGCACGGGGAGCATCAGCGACTACACGGATGGCAAGATACCTCCCTACCGAAACCCGGACTTCGACAAGACATATGGCGAAAAGGGCAGGTTGGTGGCCGGAAGTGGCCACTTCGTGGGAGTTATCGAGAAGTGCACTTGGTGTGTCCACAGGGTTGAGAAAGGTCTCGAGCCAGCTTGTGTTCAGAACTGCCCTGTGGGCGCTTTGCTGTTTGGGGATCTGGATGACCCTGAAAGCACCGTGTCAAAACGGTTGGCTGAGAAACCGTCGTTTAGACTTCTGGAGCACCTTGGCACTGAGCCAAGGGTATTCTATGTAGGGGAACCAGCCATGGGCGAGGATGCACGAGAAACACGCCTGAGAGTGGCTCAATATGCAGGGGTGGTCCGCTAGAAATGGGATGGAGATCCGATGCTGAAAACAGGCTCATACGCCCGTTGCATCAGACAAGCAAAGCTTTCTATGCTTTCTTCGTAGCGCTTCTCGTGGGAATCGGCATCTTTGCCTTCGCTTGGTACACCCAACTATCTCAGGGACTCCAAGTCACGGGAATGAGAGATCTAGGCACGATGGGTGGGGCGCCATGGGGAATCTACATCACCAATTTTATCTTCTACATCGGGATTACACACGCAGGCATAGCCATCGCATCCGCGATTCGAATCATGAAGCTGAAGGCATACATCCCTATTGCCAGAATCGCCGAGTTGGTTACGATATTCAGCCTCATGATGGCAGCAATGTCGATAATCTTTGACATAGGCCGACCGGACAGGGCCTTCAACATGATTCTCTTCTATCCCGAGCGTCTCGGCCAGTCGCCTCTGATATGGGACCTCACCGCCATCACCACCTACATGGTTCTGGCGGTGTCGTATCTCTACATAGAAATGCGAGAAGACCTCGTTGCTCTTCAGAACAGGGTTTCCACCAAGCACGGGAAATTGTACAGATTACTCGTGCCCCTTTACTCACCTGATGAGAGACCACGCGTCGAAAGGATAGTTTGGTGGGCGAGCATCTTCAATTTCCCGGTCATGGTGATGGTCCACACCACAGTAGCCTGGATCTTCGGACTGATGGTGGGTCGACCCGGCTGGTTCAGTGCTATCATGGGTCCATACTACGTGGCAGGAGCAGTTCTCTCCGGCGTTGCCATGGTGGCCGTAGTAGCGGCATTCTTCAGATACATCTTCAAATGGGAGGACATCATCACAGCCGACATCTTCAAGGGGATAGGAAACTTCATGACAGCGGTTGCAGCCATCTACCTCTACTTCCTGCTCTCAGAGCAGATAACGGTGGTGTTTGGAGGCCCTATTCCCGAACTCGGAGTATCAGAGGCACTTCTGTCGATGGAATACGCTGGTCTCTTCTGGTTCCAGGTCATCGGGCTGTTTGCGGCCTTCACAATACTCTTCGTCCAGGCAATTGGGATAGCTCGGAGAAGCATTCTTGCCACAGTGTTCTCTTCGGCTCTAATCATCTTGGTTCTCTGGATAACAAGATTCCTGATCGTCGTACCAGCGCTGACTCGCCCGCTTCTGTCATATCCAGTAGGCCAATATGTGCCGACATGGGTTGAACTTTCGATCGTAGGGGGAACTTTCGTGGCCTTTGTGTTGCTATTCGCGCTCTTCACAAAGGTGTTTCCGATTCTGCCTTTGACGGAGATGGAGGAGAAATGATGACCTCCTTCCACACACTGTTGGCGGATATGTATGCCTCACATGTGCTCAACGTTGAGGAATGGTACCGCACGTCAGCAATGCCGGGGTACCTCGTGTTTCTGATAGTCGAGATTCCTATGTTACTACTGGTTCTAGTTGTACTATCCGGAAGACTCAGATCGCAGAAGACGAGCATCGTCTTTCTGGGAGTCATGACGGGGATGCTCCTGCTCTTTGTGGCTGTCACGTTCATTATGTCGGGTGCACTCTCCTTCATAGTCCCATAGCAGCGCAGAATGACTGATCTCTCCCACTCGCCGGAACTCTCCAGATTCCGAAGAAAAATGTTCAGAACTCACTAGGCTATTCCACGGAGTGAGTTCAGATCGCTCTCATCCCACAAAAAAGTATCTGCGCTAGACTCAAGAGACTTGCCTGTCGAGAAGCTGCATTGGAGATCTGGGCTGAGCACAGCCGTCTTGGCCTCAGGTCTACTAAGAACTGGTCGGAGAACCCTAGAACCATTCCGTGTCCTTTGGGCGAAGAGTCAGTTCTTCGCTCGAACTAGACTTCCTAGTGTTTCTGTCTTCCATCAAAGCCGAAGGACCAGAGAAAATCGGAATTCCTACATAGAGAGTTGCAGCCAGTAATGGTTGAAAGGCGGTTTCTTGTTGAGCAACTTCAGAGATAGGTCGGTCTAGTGAGTGATACATCTGGAAGAGACGACAGACCGGTGGTCTACGCCGAGGCAGCGGACTTCACAAAGGAACGGGTCATAATGGATCACAGCAGTATTGTCTGACTTCTCCAACCGGGGGCCCGGCAAGCCCTTTTGACCCTTTTCTACTACCTTCTTGGAACTCAAAGACATGAGGGATCTCATCAGCATGGCAGGGACCGGAAGTCCTCGGAGAAGAGTTCTGTGAAGGAATCTGATAGGTTAACGAGGATCGAACAGGCGAAGGCCCGTGTCAAGATCTACAGATTACTGAGCCGTATATACCTGAAACCGATCGACCCGACACTAACGGATCTCTTAGGAACGAGGGAGTACGGCCTGTCTCTCAGATTGCAGCCACTAGGTGAGGTCTCTGGACAGATCATTGACGGTTTTTCGGAGATCGGTGAGTCGCTCCGCAAGATCCAAGGAGATGACCCCAAGGAATCTCACACGGTTCTCTCCGCAACATTCACGAAGCTCTTCCGAGGAGTGAAACGCACCACCTCTCCCCCTCCCCCGTATGAATCCCTTTACAGGAGCGGAGCTGAAACGGTTTTCGGAGGAGAAAGTTTGCAGGTTCGGCAAGAGTATCGCCGATTCGGCCTAACAATGGCGCAAGAGTATGGAGGCGAGCCGCCCGACCACATAAGCTTTGAACTGGACTTCATGGCATATCTGTGCTCGCTGGAGGCCGACGCTTGGAGCAAGGAGAACCCCCAAGAAGCATCAAGGCTCTTGAAGGCCCAGAAAAGGTTTCTCGAGGAACATCTGCTGAGGTGGATCCCCAAGTTCTGCAGCAACATAAGGAAGGCGGACAAGACGGGGCTATACAAAGGGTTCGCGGACCTGACTGAAGGATGGGTACATCTCGACCTCCAACAGATTCAGCAGAGCCTGCAAAACCTGGATACATAGGAAAGACGGTCGGCAATCGACCTCAGGAGAAGGGAGAAGGTCCGACAGATTTCATGGTGGCTTGCCATCAGCCTAATCGTGTTGATGGCGCTACTGAGCGGAGGAGCTATCCAATGGCTCTTTGGGCTGATGGTCCCCCAGCCCGGATGGCTCAGCGCAGTGCAAGGCCCGAGGACGTTGGCGGTCGGGATCGAGACTTGGTGAGCTAAGCCGCAACTACATACTCGCAGTAGGCATCCCCATGGGCCATGCACTTCGCACGGCTGACCCGCCACTGATCGCCCATGGCGAGGCACATCTCCTTGTACACTGTGTTGTCCATCTCATCGCAGATGATTTCAGGCACCAGTGAAGCAAGCTCGTAGAACATGCAGTTGTGGATCCGGAAGACTACCCTGTCTTCATCAACCTCTATCAAATCGGGCTCCGCGCCAGCTTCCTCGAGAAACTTCTCGACGAACACCTCAACAAAGTGTTGAAGAGTCCATCTATCTATGAAGTGCTCTGCCGAAAGCCTTCTCACGGTCTTTCGGCCGATCTCCTTCGCTGCCTTTCTCAGCTCAGATCTGGTCTCACGTTCCCCCAATCGTTCAAGCATGCTTCTGACCAGAATTTTGGAGAGCTTCAGATAGTTACGTTTCGGATATGATATCGCAGACGAGTCTCTTGTAATCTCGTAGAATGTCTTGGGTCTTCCAACGTTACCAGTCCTCGACTCAAAGGTTGACACAAGACCAACTTCTCCGAGCTGCAACAGGTGGTGTCGCACAGATACAGGTCGCAGGCCTGTGTCTTCACTTATCTCCTTGATGCTTTTGGCGCCCCGACGGAGAATTCGGAGAATCCTCAACCTGGATTCGTTGGAAAGGGCCCTGTAGCTTCTAGCTTCGACTAGACGCATTGTTACCATTTACCAAGGAGAATATAATGATAAGCGATATATATCTCGTCAGTCATGTCAATATCGCCTAAGTCATCGTATATATGCTTCTACCTCCGAACCTAGGAGAACAAGACAGACGCCACGACGAGGAGTGTCGTCTTCGACCTTGCACGCGAGCGCGTATACGTCACCGTACCGAACATAGTCAGTGGTGTTCCTGGCGATTGTTGGCGTTGAACCTGTTAGGCCCATGCTCATATTCCCATTCATAGATGCAGAAGTGTGTATAATAACAATAAAACTCAGATACATGAGATACTAATAAAAAGAATAATAACTTCATAGTTATAGCAAGAATATCCTTTAGTACGGGTCTATACAGTAATGTCAGAGTACTAATATTCATCCTATCTGTGATGGATTAGGTGTATACGTGCCGGGAGGTTTGTGCGTGGGAGTAGTAACGCGACGTAGATTTTTGAAGGTTGTTCCCGCCGCAGGGTTAGCCGTGCTCGTGGCTTCCCAATTCGGCGATGAGCTATTCGACCTGTTGCCTTCCCCACCTCTGACTGAGGCTACCTCAGAGGTCGCCTTCGAATACGACTCCAAGCTCGTTCCTACTACCTGCTGGATCGGGAAGCAGGACTGTGGCATGCTGGCCCGTGTGGTGGAGGGGAGAGTCGTGAAGCTCGAGGGGCACTCGGATCACCCCCGCAACAGGGGCACCCTCTGCCCCAAGGGGGTGGGCCAGATCATGGCCTTCTACGATCCATATCGCCTCAAGGCTCCCCTCAAGAGGACCAACGAGAAGGGCGGTCCGGGAGAGTGGGTCGAGGTCTCGTGGGACGAGGCCCTCACCACCGTCGGCGACAGGGTGAGGGAGGTCATGGGGAGAGACCCCCGTCTCTTGATATGGCAGAAGGGACGGAGCAAGGCCAAGAAATTCTACGACAGCGCCTTCGTGAAGGCCGTGGGCGCCACCAAGCTAGGTCACGGAGCCTACTGTTCAGACGCGGCGTATCGAGCGGAGGAGTACACCGTCGGATTTCACGGAGGTATCCACCCCGACTTCCGTCACTGCAGATACCTGCTCTCATGGGGTTGGGGCATGGTCAGTTCGGGAGGCAACAAGCTGTGCTGGCTTACCTGGCCCCAGCAGTTCTTGGAGGCCAGGGAGCGAGGCATGAAGGTCGTCACCCTCGACCCCTGGCGGCGGAGCATGGGCCCCCACACCGACGTGTGGTTGCCCATAAAGCCCGGGACAGACCTCGCGTTCTTCCTAGCCGTAGCCAACGTCCTGGTCACCAAGGGATACATCGACGTCGAGTGCCTCACCGCCCACACCAACGCCCCCTTCCTAGTGAAGGAAGACGGGTTCTTCCTGCGGTCCGAGGACAGGGAGAAGGTCTGGGACACCGCCTCGAACTCCGAACAGCCCTTCAACGCCGAAGGGGTCGTACCGGCTCTGGAAGGCGAGTACACCGTAGATGGGGAAAGGGTGAAGACAGCTTTCCAGGTCTTCAAGGAGCACGTAACCCAGTACACGCCGGACTGGGCGGCGTCCATCTGCGGGCTCCCCGCTGACACGATAGGCAGGGTCGCGGAGGAATTGGGTGAGAACGCCCTCATCGGGAGCAAGATCGTGCTGGATGGGGTTGAGCTACCCTTTCGCCCTGTGGGCATCATGGCCTACCACGTCTCCCAGCAGGAGCTCGGGTTCCAGGCCTTCCGAGCGGCCACCATAGTCTACATGCTCCTAGGGGCGATAGAGGCTGTGGGCGGCGCTCGCGTCGACTTTTCGCGGAAGATACACAAGAACTGGTCCACCCTGGACAGCATCGAGATCAAGGATCCACCCTACAACGTCTACTTGAAGGACAGCAAGTTCTTCCCCATAAACACTGGCCTTCCGGGCATCATGGCGTTGGCCATGCTCGACCCAGCAAAGTATGAGGTCGACTACATCCCCGAAGTCGCCATCCTCCACATGGTCAATCCGATATTGTCATTCCTGGATCAGAAGGCTTTCCTTGAATCCTATGGAAAGTTCAAGTTCGTGGCTGTCATTGACGCCTGGATGAGTGAGACGGCGGACTACTTCGCCGACATCGTTCTGCCAGCCGCCACGATCGAGAAGTACGAGGGCCCCATCAACGCTACAGACCAGTATTACGACGCCACTACTCTGAGGCTGCC
>JBHIBK010000063.1:0-8434 GCA_046759065.1 Thermoplasmata archaeon
CGGGGGAAATCGAGTTGACTATGTTCCTGAATATGCCCTCGTCCGCCCCAACCTCCTTGATACGGTCGATGTCCTCGTCCGTGACCTCGATGTCCTCGAACTGCATCTGCTCGGACTCCGTGCTGTTGGTGTCGATGAAGATATCGAAGACGGTGGACTTGGTCCGATACCTCTTCCTCTGGATGCTCTTGAGCTCCCCGTTGAGGACTATCCGGTCGCCGGGCGAGATGATCCCGGCAATGTCGTCCACGCAGTACGCTGTCAGCCTCTCCGGCTGCGCGCCGCCCTTCAGTATCTCGGGCTTCTCCTGGACCTCTATCTTCTGCGTGTCTATGAACTTGGACTCCTCGAGCATAAGTTGGAACCGCGTGGAGCTGGACCTCTTCCCGCAACCGCCCGATTCCTGTGGACATTCGAGGGGGTCTCGAAAGGCCATCCCCTCCTGTCCCGTGGAGAACTTGTGCCCGCATCTGGCGCATTGGAATGTCGCCTTGACTATCATGGGCCTGACCTCCGTCGCCTTTCGGACGAGGCCCTCGACGGCGAGGAACCGCCCGACGTGCTTGCTCCTGAGGTTTCTGATCATGACTCTTTGGTCGCGAGGGAGGCCCTTGACCCGTAGATGGATGGAGACGTCCTCGGCCGTGGGGGGCACCGCTCGCGCGATGGCTTCTTCTCCCACCTGTATGGCCATGGCGGGCTTCCTGAGGAAGTGCATCGCGAAGTCGGAGTCGTACCTGTCCACGTCCTCGAAATTGACGTCCAAGCTCTTCTTCTGAGGAAACACATCGGCGATGGCGGCTATCTTGGACTCGTAACCGTACTGGTCGAAGAACTCTACCCACTTAGATAGTAGCTCCTCATCTGTGTATTGTATCACAATCCTCCCCCGTCGGTAGGGTATCTGTACCTCCCTATTTATTGTTATCAACCGCACTTCGAGAACCCGCAGCTCGGGCAGAACCCGCAGTTCCCGGAGGACATGAGCGGGGAGGAGCAATCGGGACAGACTTCTCTGCACTGGCACGAGGGGTTGGATGTCGTGCTTTCATTGTCGAGAACCTCCATGCTATCACCTTCTCTGACTACGCGGGGAAAGGCTATAAGGGCTCGAGCGGGAGGTGGGTGAAAGTGCTATCGCTAACCTACTTTCGCCACAGGACAAGACTCGCAACGGAATCGCCGGATTTCCCGAAGCCCGTCATTGGGTAGTTCCAACTGATTTTGAAGTACTCGCTCGGCACGCCAGCATCAGGTCGGGCAAAGACAACTTCTGCGACTCTTCCGGAGCTTTCATTCCTGTAGTATGAAGTAAGATGGAAGTCGTATCTCTCGAGAACGAGGCCTCTGGCGAAATCAAAGAGAAGCACATCGCAGGGAACCAGCGATTCGGCGTTAGCACCGTCGTCCTCTACAGCGGTTCTGAGAAGAATGTACTTGTCGATGGTCAGCCTGGAATCATTCATCCCACATCCCTCCAGATCCAATGTGCTCCGCATGAGGACTATGAACGTGTCCTCCGCATACTCCTTGACTTCAGAGCCTGAATCGATTTCAGCGACCGCGAGCTGGGAAGAAGAACCCATCAGAGAAATGGCCGCGCTCAGACTCATCAATAGAAGGAAGATGATTGCATCGGTGATCGCAAGCTGAGCCTTTCTGTCCATTTCATCATCGCCAAATGACTATTGTCAAGCGGGCCGCGTGAACCTCCTTGGAATCGACCCATATGTTGCAGCTCGTCGTTGCACTGGCTACGTGACCGACCGGGTCGGAAGTCTGGAAAGCATAGTCGGCGGAACTGGACACATCATGCACGATCAGTCGAAAAGCATACGAAGTCTGCAGGACCTCCCTCAACCCATCGACGGATGCATTCCCTAGGAAGGTCTGGTCCAACAGGAGACGCTCGCCATTCTTGATTAGTCGCGGATGGGAGATCACCCTTTCGATGAGTCTTCTCGCCTCCCTCCCCATCTCAATCGTTTCTTGCGCATCTATCTCGTTCGCCACCCTGTTCGACATGCTCGTCAGAAGGAGGCATAGCGCGACCGAGATGACCGCCAACGCTATCATCTCTTCCAGAATGTTCGAAATTGCTCTCTCATCCCTCCACATGCTACTATTAAGGAGGGACTGGGTAAATATCTTCCCACGAAGGTTTTTAAGTCTCTCGGAAGTTGCATATCTGATGGGGAGGGATGCATCGGGCTCCTGTGAGTCCACATACATGAAGGAAAGGAATCTGCTCGAGATCGATTGCATTGGTTGTGACACCAGACCCGATCTCAGGAGACAGGAATGTCTGTCAGGTGCACTTCTCTCATTCGACAGCAAGCTGGACATAGAGAGAATAGTACTTTCGGGAACGACTGTCAAGAGATACTCAAGAAGGAGCGTGAACCTCCTGTCCAAGATGCGGAGCATCCTGGACACCCTTTCGACGCTTAGGGTTGAGCTTCATCGACGTTTTCAAGCGGAGAAGTCGAGAAAGGAGCAGGGATCGTGTGTTCGATGCCCGAGCGACCCAAGGAACCTCCTCGGCGTTATCGAGATTGCCTTCATGACGGACCTCACGGAGTTCTTCTCCTTCCTCAAAAGTGCACTGGAAGCTCCGGTGGAGAATGGCGGCCCCAAATGCGGACTCTGCCTTCTGCAAATGAAGAGAGACGCCCTCATTCTTCTCGATGAGGCCCTGTCTCTGCGAAGTTACGCGCTCAAAGAAGGCCTTGGAATCGTGGAGGGATAGCCTCGACGACGAGAGTCTCAAGAAGTCCCCCCACCGAGGATGCCTATGCTCGAGCCGCCCTCAAGATCAGGAGGATAGACACTAGTGCGATCCAGCGCTCCATCGGAAGGTTGTTTGCGAAGGACCAGACGTGGAAGCCTTTCTTCACTTCCTTCTGGATTCTCGGCGAACCTCCAGACCATCTCGCGGAAACCGCAAGCTACACCGTCGGAAGGTCACGCGTCCGCATATTCGAGCCAGACAACTCGCCTGACTTCCTGTATTGGCTTTCCCCTCCCTCGTTCGAGATTGAGGATGAACTCTCGTTGCTCTGGAATGTTGTAGATGAGATATGGTCCGTTCCACCTGCGAACCTTGACCTCGGCAACTTCGGACAGGTCAGGCTCTATGTCAGGAATCGGGCGGGCGACCTGCTGGCGCTTCGTCTGCCGAGGACCATGAGGAAAGCTGAGCGGTTGACCAAGGCACGGTTCCTCGCTGACGTCCTGGTTAGAAATGCCGTTGGGCTGGGGGTCCTGGAGATCCTCCTCTCCGACCCAAACATTCAAGACATATTCCTTGACGCACCGTGCGAGAGGGTTCCCGTCCATCTTACGGTCGCCCATGCTGGAGGGGACAGATTCCATCAAAGATGCGTCTCCAACATCCTCATGGACGAGGGGGGACTGAGGAACATCATATCCAAACTCCTTCTCATGAGCGGGAGGCCATTCTCCGAGAGGAATCCCGTTCTTGAGATGGATCTGGGGGGCATGAATGCAAGATTGACCGCAGTGCGTCCCCCGCTAAGTCCAGACGGAATCGCCCTGGCCCTTCGCAGACACTCGACCGATCCGTGGACTCTGACCAAGCTGGTCTATCACGGAAGCCTTACGCCGCTCGCCGCAGGTCTGATCTCCTTCCTCATTGACGGCAATGCGACCATGCTTGTGACGGGCAGTCGCGGAGCAGGAAAATCCTCCCTCTTGGGGGCGATGATGTTCGAGTTCCCCACTGACCAGAGAATCCTCACGATAGAGGACACACTGGAACTGCCCTGCGCAGAGCTCCGCAGGCTGGGATACAAAGTTCAGAGCCTGTATGTCGGGTCCGATTCCTCCGAGGGCCAGATGACGACCGAGGAGGTGCTCAAGGTCTCACTTCGTCTGGGCGAGTCAGCCATCGTACTGGGGGAGGTGAGGGGCAAGGAGGCAAGGACCCTGTATGAGGCAATGCGAGTCGGAACCGCCGGTTCGGCTGTCCTCGGGACGATACACGGAAGCTCATCCAAGAGCGTGTATGAGCGGGTCGTCCATGATCTCGGCATTCCTCCCCAGTCCTTCTCCGCCACGGATGTCGTTGTTGTCGCAGGGCTCTTGAGGCCCCGAGGCCTTCGGAACCCCAGGCGGAGGATAGTCGAGATTTCCGAGCTCTGCAAGGAGTCCTACGATGGCAGATTCCTCCAATTGATGCGATATAGCGTCACCCAGGACTCTCTCATTGAGACCGACGTTCTTCTTTCCGGCTCTAGAAAGATACGAGAGATAGCGGATTCATGGGGAATGAGCTACGAGGAAGCACTGTCGAACATCCACATCCGGGCCGAGTGCAAGCGCTACATAGTCAGCCTCGCGAAGAAATTCGGTAGGATGCTCCTCTCCGCGAGGTTTCTATCTCTGGCAAACTCCGTCCTGCTATCCCTGATTGAGAAGGGGCTTTCCGGGGAGGAACTGCTGAACCGCTGGAAGAACTGGGCAGACGTGAGGTCAGGATATGTATAGGCGCGGGATCGGATTCACGAGGTTCTGCAGATTCGCTCACCGCCTACTCGGACATCTGAGGTGCAGGACGGTGTCAAGAACGAGTCCAGATTGGAGGGTCCGGTCCCGCGAGAAGAGCCGCCTTCGGTCCGGACTCGGAAGCATTCTGGAAATGGTGGCTGTCGATAGGAAACAGCTCGAGGACGACATCCTCTTCGCGGGGCTCGGGCTGAGACCTGAGGAGGCGGTCTCGGGAGGGCGGCTGGCGCTGATACTGTCTCTCACGCCAACACTGACCCTCGTTTTCGCTCATGGGAATCCCATCCTCATCGTCATCGCCCTCATCCTACCTCTCATTGTACAGAGGACAGTCGTTTCTTATCCAGCGGTGCTTGCCTTGGCCGTAAAGAAAGCATCCTTCAGGGAGGCTCCTGAGGTGACGAGCCATCTGATATGTGGTGCAGGGGAGGCTCTGTCCCACGAGAGCGCGGTCCTCGCGGTCGCTAGGAACTCAGCTGGATCGCTCAGGACAGGGTTTCAGCGGATGATTTGGCTCGTCTACACTAAGGGAAGGAACCTGCCTGAGGAGTTTGGGACATATGCCCACAAGTGGAGAGGTAGAAACAAGGGATTTGGAGAGGCCATGTTGCGGCTCTCTGGGATCATGGAAGGGAGGGGCGAGGACGATCTAGGTTCGCTGCTCTCACCCGTTCACGGGCACACGAGAAGGAAGCTGAGGGGCTTTCTCTCCTCTCTCAGGGCTCCCATCAATGTGGTCTTCGCACTCGGGATAGTGCTTCCGGTCATGATCGCATCCATCTTGCCGATGTCCTCCCTCGCCATAACGGATTCGATGAACCTTTCTAGCGATCGCACGGTCCCGGGCAATGGCCTCCATCCTGGCCTGATCGCCGTCATGCTCGATGTCATCTTCCCACTTGCCATGTTCCTCTACTGCAGAGAGGTGCTTTCCAGGCGTCCCTTCTTCTCTTTGAGCGCTCACCCGCTCACACTCTCAGATCTCTCAGGTCCGCTGTTCGCCTGTGCACTCGCGCTCCCTATCTTCTTGGCCGGAACCCTTCTTTGGAATCATTACGGGAACCCCCACGTGTCCCTCGCGGTTCTCGCTCTCACTTCCGTTGCGATTGCTGTCTCGCTGCTCTTGGTGAGGCACAAATCAGAAGGCGGATCACAGAAGCTTCGGGAGGAGTTTCCGGAAGCGGCAGAGTATGTGGGCAACTTCCTATTGGCGGGCGAGCCGCTGGAAACAGCCCTTTTCAAGACTGCAGCAAAGATGGAGGGAACTGAGACTGCAAGGAGGTTCATGGATTCTCTGTTCCTTCTGTCTATGGGCGCATCCGACATCGGACAGATCCTGGTTCGCGACCTGATGACGAGGGGGGAATTGGACGTGGCCGCCAGCCTGAGGATGATCGTCGACATCGCTCAGAAGGATTCAGTATTGGCGGGCGAGATAGCGAAGCGCATTTCATCCAATCTGAGGGAAATGTCAAGGATTGAGAAAGATGCGAGGGACGAAATCAGACCCATTGTTCAGACGGTGAACCACACGACCACCTTCTTCTCTCCCCTCGTACTCGGCGTCACGGCCTCGATGTTCCTCCTAATGGAAACCTATTTCTCTCAGTCGGGCGGATTGACGTCATTCTCCTTCATCCTCATCTTGGGAGTTCTCCTCTACTGCAATCTGGCGGTGGCAAACTATTTCGCGGAAGGTCTTCAGGCGGGCGATCACAGAAGGTTGCTGAAGACCATTGGGAATGGGATGCTGCTATCCACGTTCATGTTCTCCCTGTCCTTCTTGGCATCATCATCTCTGTTCGGTGTCCTCTGATCCCGAAACTCAAAACCTCAAAAGGGACCTTCGGTCAGGCATCCAGGACAGAATCCAGACACACCTAGAGCACCCAGATAGTATCAGCAGGCACCTTTATCCAGTAGCCCTCACCGGGGGCCATGTATGCCGAGCCAGGAAGGCTGTACATGAAGTAGGGAGCCGCCACGGCATTGAAGCTCTCCACCCGCTCGGCACCCGTCTGCGCGATGAGATCGTCAACCGTGTAGTCCCACAGCACGTACGGGAACCCGACCAGGTTCCATCCCTCCCTGAGGGGGATTGTGTAGGTCCTCGGGACGACCCCCGCGTGCGTCACGGGTTCGGGCGATGTCACGTTCACCCAGATCGCCATGGACTGGTCGACCGTGAGAAGGTTGTTCCAGTTCTTCCAGATGTGATACTCCTTCCAGTGGTCGCCGTCCCACGGGTCGTAGAACCTCGCCCTGTCCCAGCTGACGGTCTTCAGGGCGAACTCGATGCTCTCGTTGACCATCTTGAGCGGGAAGGAGAGAAGCACATTGCCTGCAGGCGTCCATCTCGTGAACTTGGCGACCTGGTCCTCCGCCCTCGCCGGCAGTCCAGCGCTGTAGTTCGCCTGGACGTAGTAGAAGATGTTCCACGGGTTCAAATGACCCGCCAGATAGTGATCGAAGAAGTTGATTCCCTGCGCCGCGGTCGCCAGGAACTTGTATCCGGCCCCGTCAGGGGCGTAGGCCGTTGTGCTGTAGTACACAGCGTAGTGATCCACCATGGTCGAGTCATCGGTGGACAGGTCCCACTCGATGTGCACATGCTGGTAGCTCGGTCCGAACAGCCATGCTCTCATGTTCGTGGGCGGCTCTGGGAACGCTTTCAGCGTCGTGAACTCCCAGTGCAGACCGCCGTTGTCGTCCATGACGGTGTGGCCGAACGCGTCGGAGGACTGCACATCGAACCTGTACGTTGTCTCGGGGTCGAGCCCGGTCAGCAGGACATCGTGCTGCATACGGTGCCCGCCCACGTACTCCTCCAAGTCGAGAGGCGCGCTCATGTTGTAGTACACCCTCGAATCCGTGGGTTCATTAGTGCTCCATATGATGTTGGCCGTCGTGGAAGTGATGTTGACCACGAAGATATTGAAGATTAGCGGGAATGAACCGTCGATGGTCGCCGTGTCCGTGGATGAGTGCACTGGGTCGAGATCATCGTACTGCACTGTCACTGCGTCCCCGTCGGAGACCTGAAGCATCCCATCGGGCGTCGGGGCGCCCAGTGTGGTGTTGATGCTGCCGACCCATCTTCCAGAGCCGGGCGAGGTCTCCGTGAGGCTCACGACCTCGGGGATGGACTCCGTCGTGCTCCATATGCTGACGTTGACCCCGGTGGGTCCAGTGTCCCTCACGCTTATCCCTATCGTGTCACTGTCCCCGTAGACGGTCTGATCGAGGTAGACCACTCCCCAGCCCGTGCCGAGGTCACCGAGCGCCACGAGGGCGTACGGCTGCGGTCCGTTGGGGGCGTTGGCTGCCGTGACCTGCACCGTCCAAGGCCCGACCGCCGGGCTCTTTACGTGAACGCCCTCGACGACGTTGAGCCCGTCGTAGCTTCCCGTGTTCGATAGCGACTCCCCCTGGGCCATCGTTCCGAAGACATTCCCCTTGTAGGTGTTCCCGAAGGGGTCCGTCACGAGCAGATTGAGGTCGTTGACCAGGTTAGGCGTCGTCCAAGCGACGCCCGGGTAGTCCGTCCATGCGAGCATGATCCTCAGCGGCTCGGAGGAATCGAGGACGAAGTAGGATTCCATGTTGGACTCGCCGGTGGTGAGGCCGACCCTGTCGTCGACGATCTCCGTGCGCCTCGTGTCCCCCGCGAAGTGGAGCGCATCGTCCAGGAGAACCCTTCCCCATCCCTGGGAATTGTTGGGCCAGGTGTTCTCGTTCTTGCTGTCGGAATATGAGCCGGTCATCTGTCGCCCGCTCGCGGTGAGCATAGCCTTGAGGAGAGCTGCCGAGGGTACGAACCCGTCCGCCGGATTCTTCGTTCCAGATGGCCACCATCCCTCTGTGAAGTATTGGCGGGTCATTGCTGCAAGTGAAGCGTGATCGGGAG
>JBHIBK010000064.1:0-8398 GCA_046759065.1 Thermoplasmata archaeon
CTATCTCTTTTCCCACCAGAACGCCCTCGGCTTGCTCCGGCCGACAGCATGTTGAATCGTCAGATGGCAGCTATACCCTCGCTCTTGGGACCAGCATCCAGTAGAGCCTGTTCACCAGAACCTTTGCCCAGTAATGTCTCCGATTGAGCGGGACCGGAACTGGCGGGTTCTTGTAGTCGAATGTCACCATCGTTCCCCTGCGGAAGCCTGCCTCGAAGAAGCAGGTCACCTTGCCGTCGTAGTTATCTGGCGGGGATTGACCCTTCAAGCTCGCGGCGATGTTGTCCGCCACGACCAAACCTTCGTAGTGGGCGGTGGCGCCCGCCTTTGAGATGGGTATGTCAGTGGCATCACCGACCGCATAGACATCTTCATGATCCTTGGCGAGGAGCGAGTGCCTGTCCGTGGGGATCCATCCGCCTCTGTCTCCGAGACCGGAGTTCCTGACGACATCGGCCCCGCTGTGGGGAGGGATGGCGACCAGCAGGTCGAAGCTGGCTGTCTCTCCTTCAAGCGAGCTCACTTTCTTGTTTTCTGGGTCTATCGATTCGATGTTGAAGAACGTGGTGTACTCTATGTTCTTCCGCTCGAACACTTCAGTCACCATGGGATCAATGGTCTCAAGAGGGAAGATACGACCGAGAGGGGAGAGGAACCTCATGTTCACCTTGTCCCTCATCTTCTTCAGCGTGAAGTAGTAGTCCAGGAGACAGGCGGACTCCGCCGGGGCGGCGGGACACTTGTAGGGGACGCCCCCGACCGCGATCACGACGTCGCCGCCGCGGAACTTGAGCAGAGCGTTTCGCAACTTGATCGCATCCTTCAAGCCGTAGAAGTGGTGGGCCCCCTCGGAACCGGGGACCCGCTCTGGATGGAGACTGGAACCGGTCGCAATCACGAGATAATCGTAGTCAATCTCCTTCCCGCCCGCGAGATGGACCTTTCTTTCGGCAGCGTCGATTCGCTCCGCCTTCTCGGCGACGAGGTTCACCTTCCTCCTGAGAAGACCTCTCTCGTTTCTCACGAGCTTGGCGGGGTTCTGCTTTCCCAGGGCCACGTGAAGAAACCCTGGCTGGTGCACGTGCAGGCCGTCCTCATCGACGACCGTGATTCTGCAGGCTTCGCTCGACGCCTTCTTGGACAGACTATTAGCGACGACGCTTCCCCCGACTCCGCCCCCAAGAACGACTACTCTCTTCACAGACCCTTCCTCGCGCATCGATTGGTTCTATTTGAGCTTCTTCACGACGAACTCGCTGTAACCTTCTTTCTCGTTGACAGCCAGAAGCTCATGACCCGCCTTTTCAATCCACAGTGGAATGTCTCTCTCTGAACCGGCATCGCTGGACCAGACAGCAACGACCTCTCCGACCTGTCCTTCCTTCACCGCCCGGATTAGCTCCATCAAAGGTCCGGGACAGAAAGTGTCCCTCGCATCGACCGTCCTGTCTATCTCGTACAGGTCCACGCCTCCGATCGTATGAACATCGTGGCCTCAGAATCCTTGAAGCGCCCGACGTATTCCGCCCCGCAGATGATGCCGTCAACCATTGGGAAGGGGCAGTCCTCAGTCAGTCTCATGAAGACGAAGGTGCTGGAGAATGCCATCGGTGTCAACTTGCCAGCCAAGATGTTCACCTTTCGGGCGTATGTTCGAATGTTCCGATATACTTTGCGTTTTCATTCGAGTGTCCGATTGGGCTGAGGATGGACTTGGGGGTTCACGAATAGCTCTAAATATGCTTACACCTTTCCCGCCAAAGAGGTGGGGAGTTGATAGAAAGGGAGAAGGTTTTCGAGGTTCTCAGAGGTTATGACAAGGGCAAGATAAAGATCGGATGCATCGCCTCGCATTCGGGCCTGGATGTCTACGATGGCGCGATCGAGGAAGGCTTTCCGACCGTGGCCGTCTGCGAGAAGGGCAGGCAGGAACCGTACACCCGCTATTTCAAGTCCAAGCGAGATGCCAACGGGAACGTGATAAGAGGGGTCGTGGACGAGTCCCTCGTGCTCGACAGGTTCAAGGACGCTGTCAACCCCGAGAACATGGATTGGCTGGCTAGAAACAACGTCATATTCATCCCGAACCGCTCGTTTTTCTCCTACGCGGGAATGGACGCAGTGGAGGATGATTTCATCATACCGATGATGGGGAGCCGCAACCTGCTCAGGTCCGAGGAGAGAGGGGAGGTTGAGAAAGACTACTACTGGCTTCTGGAGAGAGTTGACCTTCCCGCACCGGAGAAGATCGAATCGCCCGCGGAAATCGATTCCCTCGCGTTGGTGAAGCTGAAGCACAAGGTGAAGAGGCTGGAGAGGGGTTTCTTCACGGCTGCGAGCTACGCGGAGTATCAGGAGAAATCCGAGGAGCTTCTCAGAAACGATGTCATCACGCAAGAGGACCTTCAGAACGCGAGGATTGAGAGGTACATCATCGGACCCGTCTTCAACTTCGACTTCTTCTATTCGCCCTTGGAGGAGGACGAGGAGCCCATAGAGCTGATCGGAATCGACTGGCGGTTCGAGACCTCCCTCGACGGTCACGTCCGCTTGCCCGCCTCTCAGCAGATGTCCCTTCTGGGGGAGCAGAAGACTCCCGAGTACACGGTCTGCGGACACAATGCCGCCACGCTGCGCGAGTCTTTGCTGAGAAAGGTCTTCCCGCTAGCGGAGATCTACGTGAAGGCTACGCAGGAGTACTTCCCGCCTGGAATGATAGGACCGTTCACGCTCCAGACGTGCGTGGACAAGGACATGAACTTCTACATCTACGACGTCTCGCCGAGAATCGGCGGCGGAACGAACGTCCATATGTCAGTCGGCCATCCGTACGGGAACACGCTGTGGCGGTCGAGAATGAGCACCGGCCGGAGAGTGGCGATGGAGATAAGAAGAGCCATCGGGACCGACGAGCTCGAGAAGATAATCACTTAGTACATCGCGCCGCAAGAGGGGCACTGCAACTTGCCGTCAGGCCTCACGTTCAGCGGGCCACCGCAGTTCTGGCAGTACTTGGGTTTGGGTCCTGCCGCTTCAGGCTCATCAGGCCTCACCCAGCCCCCGCCTTCCGCGGGCGGTTGCTCACCGGCGGGAGGAGACTGAGCTGGCTGCTGGTAGGGTTGCTGTTGATACGGTTGCTGGGAGGGTTGCTGATATGGCTGGTATGCGTGGGCCGGTGGCGGTCGATAGAACTGAGCGACCCTGAACTGCTCCTCCGTGTAGGCCTTGTCATCGGTTCTCGTGACGGTGCAACCGATCATGCGGTCCGTGTATTTCTGCCTCGGATCACCGGGCGTGAGCATGCCGACGATCCAGTCAATAAGTAGCAGTATACCGATGATCTTCGAGACGTTCCTCACGAGGACCATCGTTGGGTTCAGCTGCTCCTGTATTCCGACGACCTTCAGGCTCATGAGCCGCTTTCCGAGGGTCGCGCCCATCATGACTTCCAGGGCGACTACATAGAGGAAGAGGAACATTCCGCTGAAGAGCCATCCCCATGCGAAGAAGCCGAAGAAGAAGAGGAACATTCCGAGCACGAGGACGACGATGGAGACTATCAAGGTGTCTATGATTATCGCGATCAATCTCCTCAGCCAGTGTTCCTGCAGAGCCTTATTCCCAAGCTGATCAAAGCCAGTGGTTCCCATCCGAAATCACCTGCCTCCTAGGCTAAAGTGTAATGAAGCGGTAGGCAATAAAACCTTTGGAAAGAATATCACCAGCTGAAAGATATCACGTTCAATCGGACTCTTGTCCCATCCCTTCGTCGATCTCTTCCGTTGAGAGCCTTCTCAGGGAATCAGGCGGGACCTCCTTCGTGGTGTAGACCGTCTTCGCCGCCTTGGCGATCTCCGCTCCTTCATCTCTTGCCTTCTTCGTGTTCACTTCCAGGATCACAGGATTGTTGACCCTCACGCGACCGGCTTCCATGGCAGAAGGAACCGTCCCGCTCAGATGGACCATCTTCCTATCAGAGGGTTTCAGCCCGATTTCGAGGAGAATGCTGCACTCCTCCTCTGTCGTCGGGAAGTACAGGATGTCCGGAACCTCGTCCGTCGGAAGGTCGAGATCCACATCAAACGAGTGGGCATAGGTGGCCCTTATCTTCCCCTCCTCGAATTGGTACCTACCCTTGGGGTCGGTCTCGATCACACCGAGCACATGATGGGCCTTCAGGAATCTGAACTTCTTATGCCTGATCTGGACGGCGGTGACGAAGTCTCGCAGATCCACCCAGCCATGTTCATCCATGTCCAGGCCGTAACGCTCTGGGAAGTGTCTCAGGATGCCTGCCATGGTCCTTCCCAGAAGCTCCAGCTCCTTGTCGTTCAGAAGGAATTTCGATTGGCTTCCACAGTTAGGACAGAGGTCCCCACGGAAGAAGCCATGAGATCTGCACTCTTTCAGCAAAGGACTCCCCTCTCCCCGTGTATGTGAATGGTGCATTATAGCTTTTGCTCTGGTTTGAGGCCCCAAGGTGGAAGATCGGCCACGGACAAGAAAGCATCACTCCAGGTCTCTGGTTCGCACCGTTCTCAAACCGCATTCCTCGCAGAGCCGAGACAGCTCCCTTACCCTGGGCTTGCTCATTGCCTTTCGATGGAAGTACGCGTACCTGGCATCGGGGCTCGATTCGATGACCCGCCTCAGCATCGACATGTCAAGATGGTCCACAGCATACGTGGGGACCATGTGCCCGAAGGAGACGCTCTTTTCGAGAGCCACGTCAGTGATCCTGGGTGCGTAATGTCCCCCACCAATCCCGACCGCAACGGGCAGCTTGTGCTCGTCCACGGACATCAGCACCGATGCTACCGCCTCTGCGGGCGCTTCCTCCGCCCACGCCTCCTCTTCACTTCCAATCTCGATGTTGAACGCAGGCGTGCTCACATACGGCCCGTGATGAGTTACCTCAAAGGACACGGAGAAGTCGAGGCCTGCGCTCCTGTTCCTGAGCAACCGCAGTGCGAGTGTCATCACGTCGGGGGATGTCGGGACCAGCCTCTTGGGATGCCCGCCAAAGTCCGCCTTGTCAAAGTTCCCCAGAGGGTGAACGGTCAGCGATCTGAGGCCGCTTTCGCTCCTGTGGCGGGAGGCGAAAATCATGATATCGAAATCGATTCCGAGGGTCTCCCTTATCTCGGCGTCAAGATCGTTCCGGAACAGGAACTCGTCCTGGATCGTGACGAGCCGCCGGTTACCGTACTCTTTGGCGGGGTTTTCATCGAACTCCCCGAATTTGCGCCACCTTCCCATTCCGAGCATGTGCTCGAGTATGTTCATGGACGCCATGTCCACCAGTGAGGTCACTATGAGCATCCTCGTGGTTCCACCGCCCGTCACACGTGAGAGAGAATCTGCCCGGGTCGCGAGCCCTCCCTGTAGACGGTCACGCCCTTGCATGCGAGCTTGTGAGCGAGAAGGAACCCCTCCCGTATGTCATCCTGGCTCGCATCCCTCGGGAAGTTGACGGTCTTCGAGACGGCGTTGTCCGTGTGCTTCTGGAAAGCGGCCATTACCCTGATGTGCCACTCGGGCGAGATGTCATGGGCGGTAACGAACAGTCTTCTGACGTCCTCGGGGATCGAATCCATGTCCCGTATGCTGCTCCTTCCTGCGATCTCCGCCACAAGGTCCTCGCTGTAGAATCCCCTCTCTCTTGCCATCTCCTCGAAGTGGGGATTGATGACAGTCAGCTTCTCGTTCTCTATGGCCCTCCTGTAGTAGGCGACAGAGTAGAGCGGCTCTATCCCGCTCGAGCAGTTGGCGATGAGGCTGATCGTTCCCGTCGGGGCGATTGTCGTCAGTGTGGCATTCCTCAGCGGCTTCGCTCCAGGTTCGTCAAATATGCTCCCCCCGAAGTTCGGAAATACGCCCCTCGTTTCGGCAATCTCTTCTGACATCTTCCTGGCTTCCGTCCGGATGAAGCTCATCGTCCTGGTCCCAAGTTCCTCGGCCTCCTCGGTATCGTAGCGTATCCCCAATAGAATGAGCGTGTCCGCAAACCCCATTATGCCGAGTCCGATCTTCCTGTTCGCCTTGGTGATCTCTTCGATCTCCTTCACCGGGAATCGATTCACGTCGATGGCGTTGTCGAGGAATCTCACTCCAGTTCTCACTAGGCGGCGGAGCTTCTCCCAGTCGATTGCGTTCCCGCCATTCTCCTTCCTGAGGACGGTTGGAAGGGATATCGACCCGAGGTCGCAGGACTCGTATGGAAGAAGAGGTTGCTCGCCGCAGGGATTCGTGCTCTCGATCGTCTGAAGTTGGGGCGTCGGGTTGAACTCGTTCATCCTTTCTATGAAAACGACGCCGGGTTCCCCGGAGAGCCAGGCACTCTCAACGATGAGATCGAAGACCTCCCTCGCGTTCATCTTCTCGACTGCCTCCCCCGTTCTCGGGTTGATGAGCTCGTAATCCTCGTCCGACTGGACCTTCCTCATGAAATCGTCCGTGATGGCAACGGAGATGTTGAAGTTCGTGAGCCTGCTCGTATCCCTCTTGGCCGTGATGAACTCGACTATGTCGGGATGATCGACCCTGAGGACACCCATGTTCGCTCCCCGCCTCGTCCCGCCCTGCTTGACCGCTTCCGTGGCGGCATCGAAGACCGTCATGAACGAGACGGGACCGCTCGCGAGACCCATCGTACCGCCCACGACGTCGCCCCTGGGCCGGAGATTCGAAAAGGAGAAGCCCGTCCCGCCGCCGCTCTTGTGTATGAGCGCTGTGTTCTTCACGGCATCGAAAATGCTTTCCATGCTGTCATCGACGGGAAGCACGAAGCACGCGGAAAGCTGCTGAAGCTCTGCACCGGCGTTCATGAGAGTCGGGGAATTGGGCAGGAACTCCAGGCGGGACATGACATCGAAGAATTCCCCCTCTCTCTCGGCAAGGTTCGCGCTCGCGTCATACAGTACATCGGCAGTGGCCACGTTCCTCGCAACCCGCCTGAACATCTCCTCCGGGGTCTCCTGTTCCCCCGTCTCGCGATTGAATCGAAGGTATCGCCGTTTCAGGATGACCATGGCGTTCTCCGTGATGTCCAGATTCGACATTCAGTATCCTCGATGAAACCAAGACAAGAAAGCATATTTATAGGTTGGCGGGGGAGTCCGCAAAAGGCGGATATACGGGTCCTGCATTCTCCCGCTGAGAACCATGAACGGACCTGAAGTTGGAGAAAGGGCTCCCGATTTCTCTTTGCTCGATGCAGAACGGAAGCCACGCACGCTTGAGGAGTTCCTCGACAAGAGGCTGGTGATAGCCTTCTTTCCAGGTGCCTTCACATCCGTCTGCACGAAGGAGATGTGCACCCTCAGGGACTCCATAACGAGGCTCGCGGAGTTGGACTCGGGAGTCGTGGGAATAAGCGTCAACGACTCATTCACGAACGCCGCTTTCGCGAAGAGCAATGCAATCAACTTCCCACTGTTGAGCGACTACAAGAGGGAGGCAACAGAGGCCTATGGCGTCCCATTGGAGGACTTCGCGGGGATGAGCGGCTACACGGCTGCAAAACGGTCCATCTTCATCGTGGACAGAGGAGGACCGATACGCTACAAGTGGGTGACCGAGGACCAGGGTGTCGAGCCAGACTACGAGGAGATCCAGCGGGCGTTGCGGTCCGAATAGACGCTACCTTCCCTCGATGATGCCGGCTATCGCCTCCAAGGGGGGCTTCCCCGGCGCAGACGGCACCAGGTCACCGAGAAGCTGGTCGTCGAAAGTCGGCTTCTCGACCTGGTAGAAGAGCCCGATGGGTAACTTCTCGGTCTCACGGGCCTTGTCCCAAGCCACCTGGAAATTCGCAGGGTCGTGGCCCTCCTCTTCGAGGACGTACGTCTTCTCCCTGAAGAGCGAATACGTGTTGTTGAAGGTGACGCAGGGTTGGAGCACGTTCACGAACGAGAATCCCTTGTGCAGCATCGCCTTCTTGAAGAGCTCCACGAGGTGCTTTCTCTGCCCGACGAAGCCTCGCGCAACAAATGTCCCGCCTGAGGCGAGGACCAGTGCCATCGGATTCATGGGCTCCTCTATGCTCCCCTCCGGAGTGCTCTTCCCCCTGAAGCCCTTGTCGCTGGTAGGCGTGAACTGCCCAGTCGTCAGCCCGTAGACCCTGTTGTCGTGCACGAACAGTGTGGCATTGATGTTCCTCTTCGCTGCGAAGATGATGTGAGCGATTCCCTCACCGAACGCATCGCCATCACCCTGGAAGGCGACGACTGTTAGACCAGGATTCGCGATCTTCACTCCCGATATGCTTGCGACCGCCCTTCCATGGATGGAATAGAAGCTGTTCAGATTGAGATAGTCCACGATCTTGCCGTGACATCCGATTCCCGAGCTTATGACGATGTTCTCCGGCTTGAGGCCGTCCTCAACGAGCTCTCTG
>JBHIBK010000065.1:0-8391 GCA_046759065.1 Thermoplasmata archaeon
CAGAGGGACGACGGCCTCCTATGGTGTCCAGCAGACGACGGGTTCTACCCAGAGACCAATGGGATCGGTGACGGACTCGAGTGCCTGCAAGAGGAAAACCCTGGCGTAACAGCCATCATACTCGAGTTCGACTACCAATACCCACTGGACCCGAATGCATCGGACCCAGCGCACGACCCGTATCCCACAGTTGTGGAGAGGGTCGGAACCATCAGCGAGAAGACACCGCACGTAGACCCGTAGAACAACCCCACCCCCTCTTTTTCTTTTTTTCCACACCCACGAGGAGACGAGGCTACGCACATCTCACCCGGTGAGGCTCGGCGACCGAATCGTCAGCCGACCCCCGCAGTCACGTCAAGCCAATAAAGCCCAGAGGCACAGTCGACTCTTCTGATAGGCCTTGCGCCGCAAGCTCGCCCTGCTGACAACCCTCCTGGTCGCCCTGATCCCGGCCGAGGCGTGGGGATCGGCAGAGATCACCGTAACCGGCGTCGAGCTGCTCGGAGAGCAGATGCGGGTCGACGAGATGTCCCTCCTAAGCATAACGGTTGAGAACACGGGCAACGAGACCGTCACAGACCTGCAACTCGTGGTGTGGCCCCCCCACTCCTGGGAACCCCTCGTCGACCCAGAGCAGCCCACTCACCAGCTCCAACCCGGCAACGAGGCCACGCTGGAGTTCCTGTTGATCCCGAGATTCCCCGGAAACCAAACCGCCGAGTTCGGCATCCTATACACCGACGAAGAAGGCGAGAGAACCGAGAGCCTGAGGCTCACAGCGACATACCCCATCCTCCCAGCCACGGAGACCTCTGGATCACCTGACCCCACCCCTTATCTGACAGCGGCCTTCCTAGCCGCCATAGCCACCCTCGCCCTCCTCCTCTACAGAGCTAAAGCAAGGAGGCGGAACTAGCGCAGACCGCCGACAAGCAATCAGCAGAGAACCTCCACGACGCGCACACCGTAGAGGAGTGGACCCCATCGTCCAGGAAACCACCGTCCTCACATCTATCAGCCCCGCACGCCTACCCCTGACAGGCTTCGTTCGGCCAGGCCCAGCAGCCCAAGCCCCCGACCACGTCCTCCAAGCTTCACAAGATGATGCCATCTCTGAGCAGAGTTCCTTGGTCGATGGGGGTCCTAGTCGCTCTCTGAGCTCACCACGGTACGCGAGAACAGGTACACTAGGAGCCCGGTTAGGCCGCTCAGCCCCATCCCGAGGATGCTCGAGTCCGTCCAGCTCCAAACCAAAAGGGAACCCATGAGGGAGAGGGCCACGCCGGGATGGGACGGCAGACCCACGAGACCTGTGACAACCGTGTAGGCTCTGAGGTCCAATAGGAAGGTGACCCCCTTGGGGACAGCCACCTCATACACCAACAGCAAGGCCAAGGTGAGAAGCAGCCTCCGGAAGAGAAGATCGCTAAGGCGGAGAATCCTCGGCCTAGCCTCTCTTAGCATCTCTTTCCCTCCAGACCACGACAAGGGCCAAAGCACCCACGCCCACTGCCACATTGGTGGGTAGGGACCACGAGATCCCCTGCAACGGCCCAGGAACTAGAATCGTTATCTCAACCCTCTCGATGGGAACCCGAAAGGCTGAATGGTTTCTCCCGCTCAGAGAAGGGACATCCAAGAAAAACTGGAGCTTTCCGCCCCGAAGTCGGAGCTCAGAGACCTTCCAGCGAGCTGAGGCGGACATCCATCTAACGGGCTCCTCCGGCCCCCTCACGTACAGCTCCCGATATATATATGGAGATTCACTCTCGAGACCCCGGCCCTCTGCCGCAAGGAAAATCCTCTCCCCCACTCTAAGGCTAGACCTGAACCAAACCTCGACCTCGACCGAACTGTCACGCCTAAGCTGAGCATGGGGAGTCTCCACGAAGAAGGAAAACACCCTCACCAGAAGCCGCCTATAAGAGAACGTTCCCAGGCTCCGCCTGCCATCGAAATGACCCAGATCCGAGAGCGGAACTCTGGCGTCTCCCTCCCTCGGGTTGGACCCCAACTCTATCTCGTAGGTCACCGACCCCCCCAGGGGCAAGACATCCACCATGACAACGGCGACCACCACGAGTGCCGGAAGCCATCCTACCACCAGAGACAGCCTCCCAACATCAGTCCCCATGACAGTCAGAGCCCCCTAGCGTTCCTCCAGAGACACGGGAATGGGCTTCCCAGCCAGCAGCCTTCAATAGCTCATACGCACCTATCATGGTTATTACCACTACTGTCCCCACTGCTCAGAGAGAAACACGACCTGCGGGTGGAACGCGCGAGTGGACAAGACAGGTTCCTCCACTATGAAGGCAAACAGGTTGACGCGGTACGTGAGGCAACCTTCACACCTTCTCCTCCTCGGCTTTCTCATAACAAGCCTCGTTCTCCTCCTCACCCCCATGAGCACAGTAGATGTTTTCTCTGACGGCACCTACCTCGCCACAGTTGTTCGGGAAGTAGTCGAAACTGAAAGGTATGCAACGGCTTCACCAGTTGGATGGGTCGACCCTCACCTGACACCACTCAGTCTCGACCCACCTGTCCTGAACCCCCCCCTGTTCATCGTTCTAAACGCGGCTCTCGCAAGCGTTACAGGAGACATCGTTGGCGCTCTCAATGTCACCAACATTCTACCCATCGTGATGCTTCTGGTCCTGTTCCACGAAGTCACAAAAGTCGTGTTCGGGGAGGATGCCAGCCGGTATGCTCTCCTCTTCCTTGCCTTCACCCCCATGTTCATCTGGGTAGCCATCCACAGGCTCATAGAGCCTCTTGTGTACTTCCTGTCCTCCTCCAGCTTCCTCCTCTCAGTCCTTTACCTCCGGAAGCCCTCATGGGGGATAGCCGTCACCCTGAGCCTCATCCTCTCAGCTCTCCTTCAGACCAAGCTGACCGGAGTACCAGTAGCCCTCTCGGTGGCGGCAGCCCTGGTCCTGTGGCGACGCGACAAGAAGACCCTCCTCATCCTCGGCTTGACAGGAATCCTTCTCACGCCCTACATCTACGGTGACCTGGCTCCAAAGGGCACCGTCTCGTACGGTCCCCCAGGCATACCCTATCTCGACACAGACTTGTTCCAGCCGTGGTGGACCATGAAACGAGCTCCCTGGGACGAGGAGCTGAAGCAGATAACCAACGAGGAAGCGCTCTTCAACATTCGCATCCAGGTAGAAAGGGAGAGAAGGGATCGGCTCCAAGACTACGTAAGCAGTGGTAGACCCCTGTCTGTCTTGCAGTTCTTAAGTGCCCTGCCCGTTGACCCGGGGGCAAACGTTAACAACTTCTCTCCAGAAGCCCGACGAACCTTCTACCTGTTCCTTCCTCTGTTCGTACTCGGTCTGTTCGTCTTCACAAAGAAGAGGCTGTGGCTAACCGAGTACGGAAAGATCCTCCTGCTATCCACCCTGATCATGCTCCCATTTCATCTCCTCACAGGAGACCGTCGATACCTCTTCTCACTTGCCCTCCTCTACTCCGTAGTCTACGCCCTAGGACTACGCGAAGCCCTCGGGGCAGCACGCGCCAGGCAACTCAAGCTGCTTATCATCGGAGGCCTTCTTGTCACGGCCACCATCATGACCTATTCCCAGATCCGTTACGTGCAAAGGTTCTCGAACAGCTTCCGCCACGACTATATCAAACCACCCGGCGGTCTAACGGAACTGGCCGAGTTCCTAGAAGGAACCTCCATCCCCCCCGACGAAAACGTGTTCACAACCAGCAACGCAGAAGTGGCTTGGTACACCCACCGACCGACGATCTGGGACTACAGGATCCTGTTCCTGAACTCCACTGACGACGTGGTCAGGTTCTATTCACAGTACAATGCAACCTACCTGATCATCTCCAACCACTTCCTCCAGGAGGAGGTCTACAGCACCATAGCCGGAGACTGGGTTCCCAACGACAAGGCCAACTGGGTCGGAAACGGCATACCCAGAGACAGCGCCTTCTATTTCATGCTCACTGAGGAAATTCACTTCGAAAAGCTAAATGAATACATCGCCTTCACGGTGTATAGGTTCAGACCCTAGAACCCCCAAGGAGCAGAAGCCAAGGCGGCAGCAAGTGGGCAAGTCCGAAAAGGCAAACATCAGACCTCTACTCGGCATAGCCGGTGCCATAGCGACGCTGACACTCGTCCTAGCCTCGATGGGCCTCGCCGAGCAAGCTCTGAAACGAACCATCGACCTAAGCCTCATACTTGTTCCAGGCTATTTCATAGGTAGGTCGCTGCTGCCAAAGGAGTTCTCTTCGCTTACGAAACTCGCCCTCTCCTTCGCCCTGGGCCTAGCAGTCGTTCCACAGGTCCTGTTCGCCCTCTCTGTGCTCGCCAACGTCGCCATCAACCAAACAACAGTCGTCGCAACCGCAGGTGCCGTCTCCCTAACAGCATTCCTAGGGGGAAAGATCCACAAGACAATGCTAGGAACGAGTCAGCCAAAACGGAGAGGCTAGACCAACCCCCCTGAACGAACACACTCGACGCAACACCGGTATCGGAATAATAGTCGACTCCTCCAAACGAGTTGTATGCGGAAGGAAAAGGTCCTGGTCATCGGCCTCGACGGCGGAACCTGGGACCTCGTCCTTCCTTGGATCCAAGGAGGAATCCTCCCCAACCTCAAGAGTCTCAAGGAGAAGGGGACTTGGGGCGAACTGGAAACCACATATCCCCCGGCAACCTTCCCAGCCTGGAGATGCTACTCGACAGGCATGAACCCGGGCCGCTTCGGCGTCTACGGATGGATCGGAGTCGATTTCAAGCAGAGACGGGTGACCCTTCAAAGAACGTCGGGCCACAACGTCAAGGAGATCTGGGACCTACTTGGAGATGAGGGAATAACGGTAGCCGCTGTGAACATGCCAGGCACCTACCCACCCAAACGCGTAAACGGATACCTAGTCTCCGGCCCCCCAACGAGCAGCGAATGCGGCTACACACATCCCCCCTGGCTGGAAGAGGAACTCTTCGACCGCTTTGGCTACAGAGTCTACCCACACACCACGGTGAGACACAACCCGGTGGAAGGCTTACGAGAGATACAGGAGCTGACTAGCAAGCGCTTCAAAGTCGCTAGCTACCTCCTCAAGCAAGTGGACTTTCTCCACCTAACAATCTTCTACCTCGACCACATCCAGCACTACTTCTGGAAGAACATGCGAGAGAACGACCCGAATTATGGAAACTACGTAAGACAGATGTGGACGCAGATAGACCGCGAGATTGGAAAACTATCTAAAGAAGCAGGTCCGCACGCGTCGATAATCCTCATGTCAGACCATGGATTCGGACCCCTCAACAGGGCTTTCTTCATCAACGAGTGGCTACGACAATCCGGATACTTACAAACCAGGCGAGACTGGACCGACCTGCTGGGCATGATCGGACTGACGAGGAGTCGACTTGAGTTCCTGGCCGAGAAGAGCGGCATAAAACCCCTTGTTCAGCGGAAGGCCTCGAGAGATCGCCTTTTCAAGTTCGTCATGCGCCTACCTGACGCGGGCTCCGACATAGAAGGAAGAATCAATTGGGAGAAAACACTAGCAGTTGCCGTGGGCCAAGGCCCCCTCTATCTAGGGCCTAACGGGCGAGCCAGAAAAGCTGAACTGTCCAACCTCCTGCTACGGATGAGGGACCCAGAGACAGATGCGAGGATCGTCAAGAAGATCCACAGGAAGGAGGAGATATACGAAGGAGCGTACCTGGACGAAGCCCCGGATCTCGTGGTCGAAACCGAGGAAGGCTACGAAACCGATTCGAGGCTTACGCACGGTCGGATCCTCGGTGACCACGCTGAAGGCTGGAACGGAACCCACAGAAGAGAAGGAATGATCCTTCTCCACGGTCCTCGGTTCAAGCGAGACTACAAGCTCCACGGAGCACGGATCTACGACGTAGCGCCCACCATCCTGCATCTCTTTGACCTCCCCGTATCGGACGAGATGGACGGATCTGTCCTCACAGATGCCATGCGTGAGTGAGAGCGACGCCGTAGCTGAGACAGGGTATGCCGTTCGCGGGGTCGTAGGTCGGTATGGGGAGAGGGCGCCGAATCTTGAAAAAGGCTTGCATCTACGCCTACAGCTATGGTCAAGCGACCAGAAAGGGATCCCATGTCTACATAGACGGGTACCTCCGAACACTGCGAGAGCTAGAGGTCCACACAACCATAGTGGCGAGAGCACATGCGGCCCGCCACCTGGGTAGGGCCTCACCTCCCAAGAGAGACACCACAATCAGAACCGTGAACGCTCTGAGAATAGAGTTTGGACCAACTCCCGACCTGCTGGACAAGATGCTGACCTTCTCGTTCACGTCCAAGAACCATCTCTACCGCGAGTGCAGTCGATCATCCTTTCTCCACACATTCAGCCACACACTGACGGTTCCCCACATTCCACTCCTAAGACAGAAGTACGACATCCCCATCATCACCTCCATAATTGAGGACGTCTGGAACCCCATCTCCAGACACCCATCCCATCTCGCGGCACACCTCTACCACCGCATTCAGCTTGAGGCCGCCCTGCGTTACTCTGACATCATTACGGTGCAAAGCAGGAGAGATGCCCACCTCGTCCACACGGCATTTCCGGAACGCAGCAGCAAGATTCATTACCTGCCAATGCCTATCGAACCAAGACGATGGCGACTAGGGGATAGACAGAACCGAGCATCTCGCCTTCCCAGAGGAGTTGTTATCCTCGTCCCCCAGAGAGCCACTTGGACAAAGGGCGTAGACTTGGCTCTGAGAGCGATGTCACCCATCGTGGAAGAGGATCCCGACATCGAAATGGTCGTGGTAGGCGGAGGCCCTTTGGTCCTGAAGCTCATGGAACTCGCGAAAGCCCTATCTATAGGAGACCACGTGAAATTCGTTCCCGAGGCTGATGAGCCTGCCCTCAAGAAGCAGTATTCTCTCGCCGACATCGTCGTCGTTCCCTCCCGATCCGAGGGAGGTCAGCCTCCCTATTCGGTCGTGGAACCCATGCTGATGTCCAAACCAGTGCTGATGTCAAACGCCTGCGACACATACCACACACTGGAAGACGGCGTATCACGATTCAAGACGGGCGACTACAGCGACCTATGCGGCAAGCTTAGGGCTATGATCGAAGACGGGGAGCTCCGACGTAGTCTGGCTGCAAACTCAAGAAAAGCGATAATGGAGCTCCACTCGCCTGAACTCTTCCGTCGGAGAAGCAAAGAGTTGTATCAGAGATTCCTGAGTTGAAGCCCACTACGGAAAGCCGTTGGAAGCGGAACGCCGTCAGACTCCTATCCACGATAGCCATCCTAGGCTTGTTTCTGCTGTACTCCTATAAGCCGTTAGTCTCACGAGGAGGATTCGTCCACATCGACACGGGCCCCACTATATTGATCTCAGAGGAGGCAGCCAGCAGCGGCCGATTCTGGCTCAACGAGCCACTGAATGCTGTCTTCCCATACCCGCTCTTCACCCGCCAGGCATCAACTAACCTTACAAACGACCCGACCAAGATAGTGCCCGTGGGCCCCTTGGGCATCCACGTCATAGCCGCAACGCGATCTGCGACCAACGACATGGTACCCTTCCTCATCATCTCTGCTATAGGAGTTCTGGGAGCAGTTTGCCTGTTCTACCTCGTCCAGAATCTCTTCGGCCGATGGGAACTCTCCCTCCTCTCCACAGCTCTGTACAGCACCTTCCCGTCAGTCGCCTACTGGAACAACTTCCTAATACCGAACCTGCCGGCCCTCTCCCTCCTACTCGCCTCCACCTACTTCTTTCACCGAGGGCTCCTCAGGCGAGACAAGCGATACTACCTAGCATCCTCCGCCCTATTGGCAGCAGCAATATGGTTGAGATACGAGCTAGCCATCGTACCGATCATCACCCTGCCCGTGGCCCTACTATACTTCAGGAAACAGTGGAAAGACTTCGCCCTCATCGGACTGATTGTCGCAGCCCTGCTGTCTCCCATAGCGGCTCTGAACACCGAAATCTACGGCGACCCGATGAAAATGGGTTACATTCTGAAGCCAGGATCCACCGAGACAACTGCATTCGACCTTCTCCGCGTCCCCATGCACATCGACCTCCAGATCCTTGCCACTAACCTCTCAACAGAGGTTGTCCACAGGAGTACCCTCCTGTTCGTGGCAACCCTCCCAGGCCTAGCCATCTACATCAAGAGGTATCGCAGCAAAGGCATCCATAGCGACACAGTTCTCCTACCATGGACCTTCTTCTCACTGTACATTCTCCTGCGGATCGGGACCGCCTCGTCCCTGGGAGGCTACGGCCAGACCGTTCAAATCTCCTCCTACAGCAGGTATTTCTCGTATCTAGCTCCGCTTCTTTCTATTCTTTCAGCAGTGGCAATATTCGAAATCTT
>JBHIBK010000066.1:0-8359 GCA_046759065.1 Thermoplasmata archaeon
GTGATCTTCGGGCTGAAGACGGAGAAGGAGGCGCTCGTGCTCCAGCTCTTCGGCGGGGTCGCGAAGGAGATGCCCGACGGGACGAGGATCAGAGGGGACATACACGTACTCCTCGTCGGCGACCCCGGAACGGGGAAGAGCCAGCTGCTCACCTACATGAGCCAGCTCTCACCGCGGTCCGTCTACACGGCCGGTAAGGCCTCCTCCGCGGCGGGTCTCACGGCGGCAGCGGTCAGGGACGAGTTCGGCGAGGGGCGCTGGACGCTCGAGGCGGGCGCGATGGTCCTCGGCGACGGAGGGCTGGTGTGCATCGACGAGATAGAGAAGATGAACCCCCAGGACAGGGACGCCATCCACCTGGGGATGGAGCAGCAGTTCATATCCGTCTCCAAGGCCGGGATAACGGCAACGCTTCCGTCCAGATGCGCGGTCCTCGCGGCAGCGAACCCGCGGTTCGGGAGGTTCGACGAGCACAAGTACATTTCCGAGCAGATCGAGCTGTCCCCGACGCTGCTCTCAAGGTTCGACGTCATCTTTTCGATCCTCGATGTCCCGGAGTCCAAGAAGGACCTGGACATGGCCGACCACATGCTCAAGGGCCATCTCGTGGGTGAGATGAAGAGGAGGATGGATGCGGGCAAGGTCGTGACCGAGATCCCGGAGGCCGAGGTCTTCGAGCCCTACTTCGAGCCCGAGTTTCTGAGGAAGTACGTGTCCCATGCCAAACAAATCAACCCGGTCCTCACGCCAGAGGCCATGGAGGTCATCAAGGCCAAGTACCTCGATATTCGAAAGCAGGGCGAGATGGAGGGCGCGGCGGTTCCCATCACCCCCAGGCAGCTGGAGGCCTTCGTTCGCCTATCCGAGGCGAGCGCGAGAGCTAGGTTGAGCGAGACCGTCACGGAGGACGATGCACAGCGGGCGGTGCGGATCGTCGAGTACTGGCTGAGAAAGATCGCGGGCGAGGCGGGGAGGTTCGACATCGACATAGTCGTGACCGGCACGAGCACCTCGCAGAGGGAGCAGATGGTCGCGATCCGGGACATAATCCAGGATCTCGCGGGCGAGGAGGGCAGCGCCGACGTCTCGGACATCGTATCCATCGCGGAGGAGAGGGGCATACACTCCAGTAAGGTCGAGTCCCTGCTCAAGCGATGGAGTCAAGAAGGAGAAGTCTATTCCCCGTCCAAGAACAGGTACAAGCTCGTTGGACGGCGATAGGCTGATCTGCGTGAAAATCTACAGGAAGGGAGTCGAGGTCCTCCTTGCAGCGTGCGACAGCGACATCCTCGGAAAGACCTTCAGGGACGGCGAGCTGAGGATCGAGTGCAGCAGCTTCTACGAGGGCGAGGAGGTCTCCGTCGAGGTGTTCCTGCAGAGGCTGCGCGAGGTCACGATAGCCAATCTCGTCGGGAAGGAGACCGTGCAGGCCGCCATCGACGGCGGCTTCGTGGACGAGACCTGCGTCATCTGGATCGGCGATGTGCCGCACGCCCAGATGGTGGTGATGTGACGTACTGCGTGGAGTGCGGGAAGGAGGGCAGGACCTACGACAGCCTCTGCTCGGAATGTTTTGACAAGAAGCACATGCTCGTGAGGGTCCCTGAGAACGTGGACATCACGCTGTGCGCGCACTGTGGTGCCCATCAGCGGGGTGCGAACTGGGCTCATGTGGACAGGATGGAAGCCGTGCGACATGCGATCGAGGGGGCGGTCGAGGTGGACACGGGCGCGCAGCTGGACGCTCTGGACGTAGAGCTGCACGGGGAGGACGAGAGGAACATGGCCGCCGAGCTCCTGTTCATGTTCAAGGTCGATGATGCCGATTTCCGGCGGGAGGGACGGACGAGAATAAGGCTCAAGCGGGGCGTCTGCGACATATGCTCTAGGCAGAAGGGGCTGTACTTCGAGGCCATCCTGCAGGTCAGACCGTCCGAAGAGGAGGAACTCCTCGAGCGGGCGATTGAGACCGTTCACAAGGAGGTCGAGCGGATGGGTCCTGAGGTGTTCATAAGCAGGGAGGAGAGCATGCATGGCGGGTGGGACTTCTACCTAGGCAGCAAGGCCGCCGCGAAGACGATTGCGAAGCTCCTCCAGTCCAAGTTTGGCGGAGAGGTCACCGCCTCCTCCACGCTCCAGGGTCGCAGGGACGGGAAGGACTTCTACAGGATGACCTACCTATTTCGGTTTCCATCCTACCATGCGGGCTCGGTCCTCAAGGTCGGGGACAGGCTGCTGCAGGTCGTGAGCGTCGGCCCGCCGATCGTCATCGTAGACCTGTCCACCATGCAGGAGAGTGGCGTTCCCGCCGCGAAGCTCAGGTCCGCGCGAAAGGCGGATGCCGAGACACTGAGCGCCATCATCGTATCGAGGAGCGAGACGGAAGTCCAGGTTATGGACCCGGAGACCATGGAGACTGTCACCCTGCTCCGCCCGCCGGGGGTCGCCGAGGACGCCGAGGAGATGAAGATAGTCAGGACCCCAGATGGCGTCTTCCCGTCCTATCTGCAAACAATTAATTAGTCACGAACCATCACCGAGCGGGGGAAGATGATCCCTGAGATCAAGATCAAGGAGGCGTGCATCGAGATTCTGAAACGCGCCGTCACCGAGCTGCCCATGGACACCGTGAGCGCGCTGAGGAAGGGCTACGAGAACGAGACGGACGACCTCCCGAGGATGCAGCTGAGGGCGATCCTGGACAACATCGAGCTCGCGGTGAAGACGAGTGCGCCGATGTGCCAGGACACGGGCGTGCCCATATTCTTCGTCAATATCGGCAAGGTCGGCATTGACGGTCTGGATGACGTCATAAGGGAGGCGGTCGCGGAGGCGACGGAGACTGTGCCGCTGAGACCGAATGCCGTGCACCCGCTCACACGCAAGAACCCTGGCACGAACGTGGGCGAGAGGATGCCCTACATCAACTACCGCTTCTCCGACAACGACTACTTGGAGATCGGCGTCATGCCCAAGGGCGCCGGGTCGGAGAACATGAGCCGCCTGGCGATGCTGACACCCGCCAAGGGGCTGAAGGGCATCAAGGAGTTCGCGCTGGAGACGGTGCTCAGGGCTGGCGGAAAACCGTGCCCGCCAGTGATCCTCGGAATCGGAATCGGCGGGTCGGCGGACATCGCGATGAAGCTGGGCAAGGAGGCCTTGCTCCGACCGCTCGACGAGCGTCACCCAGAAAAGGAGATCGCGAATCTTGAGCGAGAGATATTCGAGGCCATCAACGACATTGGAATCGGCCCGATGGGCACGGGCGGGAAGACGACCCTACTTGGCGTCAACGCGGAATACGCATACTGCCACACCGCGAGCCTGCCCGTCGCGATAAACATCCAATGCTGGGCGGCCCGCCGATCGCTCGTGAGGATGTACCCAGATGGTCGGGTGGAATACCCGCTGGAGGTGATTCAGTGACGGAGAAGAGGTTGACTGTCCCGCTCAGTGAGGAGGACGTGCGCGCTCTGGATATCGGCGAAATAGTCTACCTCGACGGCACCATATACACGGGCAGGGACGAGGTCCACATACACGCGCTGGAGTACGCGAAGGAGGGCAAGGAGATTCCTGTCGACTTCAGGGACGGTGTCATCTTCCACTGCGGGCCGATAATGAAGAAGGATGGAGACAAGTGGGTGACGGTCGCGGCGGGTCCGACGACGAGCTCGAGGATGAATTCTCTCGAACCGGAGTTCATAGAGAGGTTCGGTGTGCGCGGCGTGATAGGCAAGGGCGGGATGTCCGCACCCACGGTTGAGGCGATGCAGAAGTTCGGCGCGGTCTACTTCGCCATCACGGGCGGTGCGGCGGTGTTGATCGCGAAGGGAATCGATGACGTCCTCGGCGTCGAGTGGCTCGAGCTGGGTATGCCCGAGGCTATCTGGATCCTCAAAGCGAAGAAGCTGGGCCCGCTCATCGTGGGGATCGACGCGAAGGGAAACAGCCTATTCGCGGACATGGACGCGAAGGTGAAGGAGAACATCCCGAAGGTGAAGGAGAAGCTCGGGATCTAGACTCTCTCGGCTTCTGATTCTGCCTCTGTTCCTATGGGACTGGTTGTGTAGATTGGACTATCCTTATGCAGCTGGGCTCTCATACAGAGTGGCCATGGAACGAACCGTGAAGGTTACTAATCGGGCCGAACTATGATTCCAGAGGAGTTTCGGCGGAGGTTCGCCATTCGCGAGGGAGACGACCTCCTCGTGGAGGATGAGGACAACAGAATAGTCATCCGCGCAATCAAGAGGCTGGAGGATCTGGGAGGAGTTGATTCCGACTTGGGGACTCCCGAGCAGCTGACTGCTGAGTTGAAGATGCTCAGGACAGGGTTTCGATGAGGGAAGTCCCCTGTGTAGGTATGCTTCGTTTGGATATCTCAATGGCTGGCCTGCTGGAATGTCGCTCTCCATTTTCAACGACGTTTCACGAGAGTCCTCATCATCCATGCCATGATGACTATTCCCAGCAACGTGAGTAGCGCCGAGGCAAGATACAGCGGTCGCACTCCCACGGAGGCGTAGATGCCCGCGAAGAGCACGGGGGAAATGGCGTACCCCGCGAACCTTGAGCTATTGAAGAGAGAGGCCACGGCTCCCCGCCGCTCAGGGACTATCTCGACCGTCAACGTGAGCAACGACGCCCAGACGGCCGCGGCAGCACATCCAACGACGACCATGGCGAGAATGAAGCCCCAGAAGTCCGAGACGAAATAGAAGAGAAGCATGCCAACGGACGTGAAGACGAAGCCTATCGTGCCCGTTCTGAATCGCCCGATCTTGTCGACGAGCATGCCTGCGAAGGGAGAGATGAACACACCGCCGATGCCGCCTGCGAAGAGGACTATGCCTATCGTCGCGGAATCGTAACCGTACGGAGCAAGGGAGAGCGCGTCCGACGTATAAGAGATGACCCCGATGAACACGAAGAAGGTGAGGAATCCCGCCATGCAGAGAGCTATGACGCACGGGTCAGTCGCCACACTGCGAATCGGCAACTTGGATTTCTCGCGGGAACGTTTCTCCTCGACGCCTCTGAATGCAACTTGGACCGCGACGAACACCAGCACAGCGAGCAGGGCAATCAGGTAGAATGTCCACCGCCAATCGATCCTGTCCATGAATCCTGCGATGAGCGGGCCGGAGGCCACGGCCCCGGCGGTGACCGCACCGAAGATTCCCATGGAAACGCCCCGCCTGTCCTCCCGTGTGAAGTCGCCGACGATGGCATGAAGGACAGGTGTCACGAACGCGAACCCGAGACCCTGGACGAACCTCCCACCGAGGAAGGTGTTGATGTCGGGAGCCCAGCCGCAGAGAACGGACCCGAGCGCATAGATAAGGAATCCTGATGCCGCGACCGCCTTCCTCCCCAGGGTGTCCGATATGGTCCCAGAGAAGAGCTGGAAGAAGACAAATGGAATCATGTAGACGGGGATCGAGAGGAAGATCTCCTCGACGCCGACGCCGAACGCGGCCTTGAGCGACCCGACGAGCGCGAGAATGGTGTTCCCCGCCAAAGGTCCGATGAACCCGCCCATGTAGGCGACGAGCAGCCTTCTGTCCACCACGCCATGCAGAAAGGGAGGAACGCCATATAGATTTGCGGTTCAGTTAAATAACCTCCTGACCTTCTCGATTACGTGAAAGCTCCCCTGGACTGCAAGACCATCGACGAGATGCTGGCTGGAGGGATCGAGAGCGGTTGCCTGACGCTCATCTACGGCGAGGGCGGTAGCGGGAAGACCAACTTCGTCCTGCAGCTTGCAAGGAACATCGCCAGGGAGAAGAAGGTCCTCTTCATCGATACCGAAGGGGTCTCTATCGAGCGGTTGAAACAGATCAGCGGTGACGAATACGAGGAAATCCTGAAGAACATCCTCTTCTCCGAGCCCTACACCTCCAAGGAGCAGCAGAAAATCGTCGAGAAGGCCGCCAATCTGGCTGAGAAGAACAAGGACGTCGGGGCGATAATCGTGGACTCGGCCACGACGTACTACAGGCTGACGAGGTTGCAGGACGAGTTCCGCGAGAGGAGGAACCTGGCGGACCAGGTGACGAGGCTCCTCAAAGTGACCCGCACGCGCGACATCCCCGTCGTCCTGACGAGTCAGGTCTACACCGATCTGCAGACGGGAAGCTTCGAACCGCTGGGCGGTCACATGCTCTCGCACAACGCGAAGACGATAATCAGCCTGGAGAAGGTGGAAACTCATCAGCGACGCGTGGTCCTCAAGAAGCACAGGCACCTGGCGGAGGGCCGTGTGGCGCTCTTTTCCCTCACCGACAAGGGTATGGAATGCTAGGCCCTATGCCAGCACATTCTCTTCTACGTCCCTTTCGAGCTGAGTTGAAAGAATGCCCAGCGCCAGCTCGTGGAACGCCTCCTCGACGTTGTCGCCCGTCCTCGCGCTAGCGAACGTGATACTGCCCATCGGAGCACTCCCTTCGACCTCCTCCCTCTTGAACTCAAACTGATCGTGCATGTCGGCCTTGTTGACGAGTATGCGAACGGGGACATCCCCCGCGATCTTGAGACCCTCACCGATCCATTCTTCCAGTCCCTCAAGGGTCGATTTCCTCGTCACGTCGCAGACGGCGATTATCCCCTGCGCTCCGTGAAGATAGGAGGGCATCAGAAGATTCGCTAGCCCCTTGTTCCCCATGATGTCCCAGATCGTCATGTCCACCTGGACCTCCCTGCCATCCTTCGGATGGTCCACGGTTATCGTCTTCTTCGACACCTTCGAGCCCATCGTCCTGAGATAGTCATCGTCGAACTGATCGAGCACGTATCTCCTGATGAGGCTGCTCTTGCCGACTTTCTTGTCGCCGACCAGGCATATCTTGATCTTGATCCTGTTCGAGTTCCCGACCTCCATCGTGGAGAACCTGTGCTGGACGTCCTTCTTGCTCAGGGCATTCCTCACCTTCACGAGCTTCCCAGTGACGGCCTCAAGAGCGACTGGGTCGTCCTCTATGGACTTGGGCCATTTGAGGATGAAGGCGGACTTTCCCTTCAGGGGCATCCATTCGTCGTCCTTCATGATATCGATCAGCTCGTCAGGAAGGGCACCGTTCTCTTCCAACAGCAGACACGTTACCATTTCGGGCATGTGAGCCTACCGCTCCAGTGCGGTCTTCTGCCGTCAGGTTATATACTCATTTCCGCTTCGTTATCAAAGCTGATAATGATATGGGTCACTTCTTCCTGGAGAGCATGAAATCGGAGGCCACCTGGATGTTCTCCATCAGCGGTGACGGCAGCTTCTCCAGTGCCCGGTTGCACTTGCCCAGGAAGTCCTGTGCGATCTCCTCCGCTCTCTCGGCAGCGCGATGCCTCCTGAAGATCTCGAAGACCCTCTGAACGTCTTCATCGCTGGTTTCGGCCCGGGGCCTGTCCAGGACGGCGAAGAGCTCCTCCCTCTCCTCGTCCGTGCAGTTCCCGGCCGCTATGACCACGAGAAGGCTCCTCTTTCCCTCCTTTATGTCAGATCCTCTCTCGCCCCTGCCCTTTCCCATGGTCATGTCTATGATATCGTCCCTAATCTGGAACACCGGACCGATGTGCTTGCCGTAGCTCTCCAGGTTGCGGAGAACGTCCTCTGAGGCCCCGCCTATGAGCGCTCCCCCCTGGATAGGACATGCCAGATAATATCCAGTCTTCTCGATCACCGTTTCCAGATACTCATCGGCGGTCAGGTCCTTCCTCTGACGGGCGGAGATGTCCATCGCCTGGCCCTCGCCCGTGTGATTCACCGTTTGGGTCAGCAGTTCGACCAAGCGGATAACGGCCTTCTCATCGATACCAAACTTGAGCGTCCCCAGAGCCGACTCGTACATCTTGGCGAAGAGGTAGTCGCCCACGTTTATCCCGTGCCCGAAACCGTACTTCTTCCAGACCGTGGCTCGGTCGTGCCTCATCTCATCGCCATCCTGGATGTCATCGTGCGTGAGGAGGAAGTTGTGGAGAAGCTCGGTTGCGACCGCGAATGGCATGGCTTGTTCGACCGTCCCGCCCAGGCTCTCGCATGCCAGAAGAGCGAGCACAGGTCTTATCCTCTTCCCTCGGAACCTCCTGTCCTCTACATCCAAGCCAAGCGAATAGCGCAGAGCGTCGTGGAGGTTCGGAACCTCCCTTTCGGTCTCGATGAACTCTGCAAGTTCCCGCTCGACTATCGGGACCGTCTGAGTCAGATACGCCTCGAAATCGTCGATCATCCTTCCTCGGGGAGAGCTCAACCCAGGACCTCCATCTCCTTGAGCCACCTGGCGGTGGGTCCCTTGACCACGTATTCCTTCCCCGCCAGCTCCTCGACGTCCGCCGAACCCGTCAGGAACATGGCCGCCCGAAC
>JBHIBK010000067.1:0-8348 GCA_046759065.1 Thermoplasmata archaeon
GGAGCAGGAAAACCGCGAATGGGACTCTCTTCAAGGACTTCCTCCGTTCGACCCAGCTGTTTGAATTGACGTAGGGATATAAGTACTTAGGGTCTAGGCCTCAAGTCGGTCTAGGTCCATCCCAGAGATCCTGCTCAGTTCGTTATGTAGGCGTCTCATCCTCTTCGCCGCGGCTGACAGACCGCGCTTTTTCATCTGGTCTATGAGCAGGTCGACCTTGCCCTCTTCCGCGAGATTGTCCGCGTGTGCCACGATCTTCTGCTCCAGCGTTCTGGGGATGAGGCTCCTGGCGGGAAGTCCAATCTCCTTGGCCTCTTCTATGGCTATGCCTGCGCCTACATGTCTTTCCACTATCCCCGCGAGGACCTCAGGGAAGCCCCCCTCCCTGAGTATCTCGGCGCCCACAACGCCGTGATCAATATCATGAGTCTTCCCCCGGCCAATGTCGTGAAGCAGGCCCGCCAACGAACACAGTCTCTCGTCAGCTTGACAGAGAGCGGCCATTCTCTCCGCGAGATTGGAGACCCTCTTGCAGTGCTCCACGACGCTCTCATCACATCCCGCATCACGGAGGGCCTTGAGGCACATCCTTCGAGAGGGAAGGTTCCCGGGTTGCTCGACAACTCTCTTCCCTTGCTTCGAGGGTATGATTCTCACCCTTCCTCTGAAATCCCTGTCGAGCGGCTTGCCGCCAAGAAGCGTATCTAGAAAGACCGCCAGTGCCGCAACCTCGGAGTGAGGTTGGTTCCCGACCGAAACGTTGAAATCCGCGAGGTCGTAGACCTCTGAAGGGACCTTCTCCCCTCCGACGATTATGAGAAGGTCCTCCTTGCCCATCCTCGGGATCGCATCCCTCATCCTTTCCCCGTACATCGTGAGGTGGACGATGGAGCCTTTCCACTCCTTCAAAGTCCTTCCCCAGTTGACGCCTGTGGATATGTGGAACTCCCCGCCGAACTTCTCCACGACCTTCCTGACACTTCTTTCCAGGGCGGTGTCCTTTGTGGGGACGAGAACACAGTCGGCGCCGAAAGCCCGCGCGACCAGGGCCACATGGGTCGTGATTCTGCGGTCTCGTGGGATTCTGTGACCAAGCCTCAGAACCGATATCATTCTTCCCACATCATGGAATAGAGGAACAATGCGACGCTTGCGTTGGTCAGTATCATTATCACGAAAATTGGCAAAGCCTTCAGTATGTCCTCCTTGAAGACCATTGCTGTGGCGACGATGAGAACCACGAGAACCCCAAGGAATATGCCCGCGAGGAAATGCGCGCCTCTCTCCGTCATGGAGCCGGGCCTTATCCTAAGATCATCGAGCATGTAGAAGAGGGCCACGAGTGCCGAGACGATGAGAGCCATCAGGGAAAGGATGAACCGCATCGTGTCCCAAGCCTCGATGACGAAGAAATAGAAGAACATCCCCAGGCCCACAAACCCGATGCCTGAGAGAAGGGCGAGCTTGCTCTTGTCGAACTCGTCCGCAAGGATCGGGACATCCTCGAAGGGCTCATCGACTCCTGCTGACGGAATGTTCTCGAAGGGGTTCACTTCGAGTGATGGCTCATCCTCAATGGGCCGATTCTCGAATGGATTCTCGGAATCACCTTCCATACCGGGTGCTCCTACCTCAGCTTCTTTATTCGGTGACCCTTATACTCCAACTTGGCAGACCTCTTTATCAGGCCCTTGAGCATGGTCTGCGAGACACCCAGGTCATCGGCGATATCTCCGGAGAACTTCCCATCCTTGTCCACTTCTTTCAGAATCTTCTCCTCGATCTTGCGATACTCATTCTCGGGCATGACCACGGCCGCGAGGATGTCGCACATCTCATTCACCGGTGAGGAAGCGTTTATGTGGAAGGACGTGTAGAATGCGTGGTAGGACTTCTCTGGCTCCGACTCGCCAGTCTGCCACTTGGTCTCTACAAGATTCATCTTCTCGAAGAACTTCAGAGCCTCCAGACCGTCCTCTCCGAACTTCTCCTCTATATCCCTTGCGGTCCGCCAATTCTCAGATACGTCTTTCAGAACCTCTCTCTTAACCTCATTGTCCACTGCCATGAGGATGGGGACAAGCTCTGCTGGCTCGTTAACGAACTTGATGCGGTTCATTATTTGTCCAGCGGGTATATTGGTTTCAGGAAATAAAAAGGTTTATGTTGCTACCTCTGAGAAGCGCACATGCCAGTATCTGATTGCCACGGTCTGGCCCGATTCCAATACTCGGGCTTCTCGTCTCCAAGAATGATATCGTGACGGGGATAGTCAGAGCTCCTTCTCGACTCCTTCTATGCCCTTTCTGGCAATATCCTCATAGATGTCTCTGTGCTTTCTGAACTTCCAGATCCTGGCATCGTCAAAGGCCATGATCCTGATGACATCCTCCACTTCCTCGTCCCATCTCCCTTCTACTTCCATCCGGTTCTCAAGGTCTCTGACACGACTTACTAGGAAAGTAATGACCTCCGCCTGGCGATTGAGAATCTTCTTCACCTCGTCCATGTTGGTATTCTCCGCGTCCTTGAGATCCCGGAGTTCATGATTTATGCTCTCGAATATGCGTTCGATCTCTCTCATGAGTGCACCAGAGGTAATAGCGGAACGGGAATATAAAGAGTTAGTCCGAATGCCCTGCTGCCGCTTTCGGGGATCTGATACGGGATTAGAAAAGTTCAAGTCTCCGTCCGTAATTCCCGTGACGGTAGTGTCCATGTTCGTTAAGGATCTCAAGCCCAACTCATCGTTCGATACGCTAGAGCTTTCGGTCGTCTCCGTGGGGGAACCGAGGGACTTCACCAGCAGGTACGGTTCGAGCGGGAAGGTCTGTGACGTCAAGTGTGAGGACGGAATGGGGGCCGAAGTCTCACTCACGCTCTGGAACGAGGAGATCGGGAAGCTCAATGCCGGTGACAAGATCAGGATATCAAACGGATGGGTCAAGGAGTGGCAGGGCCAGATGCAGGTCAGCACGGGAAGAAAGGGTTCATTGGAGATTCTGAATCCATGACACGAGCGTCATGAGAACGAGAGGAACGATAAGCATCAGGAAGTCATCGTCCACCAACCTCGACTTCCAGTGCTCGGCTGCGATTCCGGCCACGGCGCCTGCGGTTGACAACATCATGATTTTTTGGGGGTCGAGGTCCGAGAGGGAGTAGAGGGCAATCACCACGATCGTCAGGTAGCAAACGAAGGGCATCCACGGATACAGACTGCTGTCCCTTTCTCTGAGCATGCCGTTGAGCGGGTCCACCCAGGCCAGTCCCAGAACCGCGGGAACCACCAAGATGAAGTCGAAGAAGAGGAAGGCAAGAGTGAGACCGGCTCCCGCCCAAAGATACGCCCCGATTCTGTCCATCTCATAGTCTCTGAGTCCGGTTATCCGAATCCGATGGGACAGCCTGACCACCTCAAAGGCGAGGAAGAAGAGAAAGACACCCAGCAGGATTGCTCTTTTGTCCATTCCTACCCATGCGTCCTCTGGCACGAGGTAGTAGAGGAGGAACAGAGGGAGGCAGATATGTACGAGCCTTCTTATCGCTGACCCCTCGGCCCTAGTCTGCGAACTCAGCTCTCTTCCACCTGTCATCTATCCCCGAATAGAGGATTAGGGTCGCTCCTAATAAAATTGAGCAGACGAGGAGGATCGCGAAGGAGGCGAAGAAGAGATCCCTGTCTATCATGAACGACAGGATGACAAGACCAACGTCTGGTAGCATAGACATCGCCGTGAACTTCACGAGAACGTTCGCGTCGAAGAGGAACGTGTTCGTCCGGAGGCCAGTCAGGTAGGCGGTCATCACCACCATGTACAACGAGACTATGAACATGACCGGTATCGCCAGCCAGAGCAGTGACAGGTCATTGTTCAGAAAGCTGATCGCCAATAGGAATATCAGGCTTATCCAGGACGTGAGGATCAGGAATGCGATGATCTTCGTCTTTATGACCTTCGTCGGCGACACGGGGAGCGTCTCAAAATAGTCCATGATGTCGACGTTGTTGAGCCAGCTGTAGAGGATGACGCCAAAGAAGCCGACCATGGCCCCGTAGAACACGGTATTGAACCCGACCGGAACGGCGAGACCGGTCCTGACGAACCACGCAGTGAAGCTCAAGAAGAGGAGGGGGGTGACAAAGCTGAAGAACATCTTCGCCACGGTTCCGCTTCTCTTCAGGTCAACGAGCTCTTTTGCCAGCAGGCCCGAGTATCTTTTCATGAAGGAGAGCCTCTGATGGGTTCGGGGGAGGTCCCTTTCCTCGACCTTCGGTCTCAGAGGTTGGAATCTGTGAGGGATCAGAGAGTAGGCGGCCAAGACGAAGATGAAGATGAGAGCGATGCCGCTGAGCGCAGAGAGAAGCAGGTCATCTGTGAGGACATAGGAGAACGGCGGAAGGGAGTGCTGTACGGCGAGCCCGGGAAGAAGGAAGGTCACTGGGAAGAGATTGAAGGCCACCTGAGCCACGAATAACCCAATGATGGAGGAGACCGATAGGAGAAACGCGCCCATGCTCCTGATGTATATGATGGACATGAGGAAGCTCAGTGAGATCCCGATCAGGAACGACATGAGAGCCGCCAGAAAGAGGAGAATGACGGATGTCCATCTGAAATGGGTGAACGGGATTGAGAACAGCATCCCGAGCATCGCGGGCAGGAGGAGCAGAAGCAGGTAGAAAATCACGTCCCGGACATACAACCCTAAGAAGGTCTTCTTGAACGATATCGGGAGCGTATGGGGGCTGGCAACAAGGTATTTCCTCCTCCCATGCCGTCTCTCCACATACTCCCTACCCATGAAACCGAAGGCCCCGACGCTCAGGCCATAAAGGAAGACCGAAATGTGAACGAGCAGCATTATCTGCTCAATCGGCGTGTCTGCCAGGATCCTTCCGGAGGTCAGCGATAACCCAAAAGAGAACACACCCACGATCATCGGAAACGTCAGGAACATGCTCTTGTTTGTGTAGTACGTGTGCATTCTGAACTCTTCTTTCAGAAAGAGCTTGGTCAGTTCCATCATCCGCTTCCTCTCTTCTCGTGCACGAGGTGAATGAAGGCGTTCTCCAGACTTTCGAACCTGTCCAGGAGCTTGCCGATGCTATGCCGGATTATTATTCTCCCGTCGTTTATGATCGCGACAGAACTGCAGAGCTTCTCCGCCATGTCAAGGAGATGTGTGCACATGAAGATCGTTCCTCGCTTCCTCACATAGTCGGACAGATACACCTTCACCTTCCTCTGGTAAAGCGGGTCCAGGTTTATCAGCGGCTCATCGAGGAAGAGGACCGTAGGTTCGTGTATGAATGCGCTCGCAAGCATGAGCTTCTGCCTGTTGCCCTTCGACAGGTCGCGGCACACGACGCCCTCGTTCTGGCTCAGGTCGAAGAAGTCCATCCACTGGTGAATCTTGCTCTCGCTCTTGCTGACATTCCGTACGTTGCAGACGAAATAGAGGAACTCGTAAGCCGTCAGATAGCTCGGAGGAGACTCGACCTCTGGAACGATTCCTATCAGCTGCTTGACCCCGAGTGGCTCTTTCACCGAATCGATGCTGAGCACTCTGGCCATTCCCTCTGTGGGCTCGAGCTGGCCAGTAAGAATCCGCAGAAGAGTCGTCTTCCCCGCACCGTTCGGTCCGCAGAGCCCGAAGAACTCACCCTCTTCGACCCTGACATTCACGTTCTCGAGTGCATCGAAGTCTCCGAACCTCTTGAACACGTTCTTGGTTTCGATGACCGACATGGGAGCGTGGATTCGAACGTTGGGCGGTTATTTATCGTTTCTGATGCGATTATCCTGTTCCAGATTGAGAATCAAAAAGGTTAATGGCACATTCTGCATTTCAGCGCACATGACGCTTCGAATCGTCACCAACTGTGGCGCGGGCTCGGGGGAGGACGCCGTTGAGCTCGCCGAGAAAGCAGGGAGGGTGGGGATGGCAATCCTGGACGAAGGTGGTAGTGCAGTCGATGCCGTCGTCGAGACGATAGTCGTCCTGGAGGACGACCCGAGAACCAACGCGGGACTGGGATCGAGGCTGAGGCTAGACGGCTCACTTCAGATGGATGCCTCCGTAATGGACTCCGACCTGAACTGCGGTTGCGTTGCGGGGATTCGGGACGTTAGGAACCCGATCGCGGTTGCTAGAAAGCTGATCGACACGCCTCACATCATGCTCGCTGGTGAAGGAGCCATCTCTTTCGCTCGCAAGGTGGGGTTCGAGCATTTCGATCCAAAGACGGAGAAGTCCGTCGAGCGGTTGGAGCTGGTCAAGAGGAAGTTGCAGGAGGGTGATCTTCCCGAATGGGCGAGGAAGTGGAAGGACTATCATGTCGGAACGGTCGGTGCCGTTGCTGTGGATGGCAAGGGGAAGATGGCGGCGGGGAACTCGACGGGCGGGACCTCCTTCATGCTACCTGGACGGGTCGGTGACACACCGATCATCGGTGCCGGCATATACTGCGGCAGCCATGGAGCGGTATCGGCCACGGGCATCGGGGAGGAGATAGTCCGCCTGGTCCTTTCGCTGAGGATATTCGAGAAGATGGGCGGGGGAATGTCCGCCCGGGATGCATGCGAATGGGGGATATCCCTCTTCCCGCAAGCGATGCCCGTGGGTGTCATAGCAGCATCTCGGTCCGACTCCGCCGCATGCAGCAATAGGACGATGGCCTCGTGGATAGGAGAGGCGTAGCACACATTTTATAAGCCCAGAAACCCATTTGGAGATACTCAGTCTGGAGGCGTTTTCATGCAAACGAAGGGATTGGAGGAAGGAACCCTCGAATCGAGGATTGAACTTCTTCAGAGGCACGTGGAGATGCTCAAGACCATCAGGGACAACCAGCCTATAGGCATCATCAAGCTCTCCGAGATGTTCAACTATCCACGCCACAAGGTGAGGTATTCCCTTCGCCTCCTGGAGGAAGAGGGCCTCATTCATCCCACACCTGACGGAGCTCTCGTCACGGACAAGGTCGGAGACTATCTCGATCGCGTGAAGAAGAGCCTCGATGAAACCATGGACATGATTGAGGAACTGAGGAAATCCCTCTGACGAAAAGCTATTTTAGCTGTCCACCCTATGGGGACTTCGTTGCCGCCGTAGCTTAGTCTGGTGGAGCTCCCGGCTGTTAATCGCCGCAGCAGAAACCGGAGGGTCACCGGTTCAAATCCGGTCGGCGGCGCTTCTCATATCGTTATGGATATCGTCACAACCGCCACAGCGCCGTCGTCATCGTACAGGTTCAGCGTTATCAGGTGGGTTCCGTGACCGCTGAAGGCGTGTTCCACAACGCAGTGTGCCAGGACCGGATAGCTCCCGTACCAGTAGCTAGGATAGGGATCCGGGGCGGATCCGTCGTTGAAGAAGGACACGATGTCCAGATTGCCGTCTCCCCAATCCCATTCGAAGATGAGGTCATCACTTCCGGGGTCCGCTCCATCAGCGGTGAAAGTAATGCTGTGCCCGAGGAACATGTCCGAGAGGTTCACGACATCCCAGAACCACGTGTCCTCGTGTCTCACGTTGAAGGCGTGATGGATTCTCGATTCCGTTCCGTCGTCGAACTTCATGATGATCCACGCGGGGGTGGCTCCCCATATCTGTCCATTCACGGGGTCGTCCATGGGTGTGTAGTAGACCTCCGCCCTGTACTCCCTTGAGAGATCGAGGGAGTAGTTTTCGAGCCACACCATCTGGTCGTTGGGACTGCCAGGATACCTCACGATGGTGGCATTCCAGATCTGCATGTCATCCTCGAAGAGGAGGATGGAGACATCGTGCCACTTCTCTCCCGCGATTCTCAGTCCCACGGATGCGTTGAAGAAGTACTGCGGACTGACCGCTATCTGAGGTGCTACATTGACGACGCTAACGTTCACAGCAGCGCTTCCGAGGCCTCCGTCGTCATCGAGAACATACACGAAGACCGGGCCTGCGTAGTCGTCGTTGAACGTCCACTGGACAGCGGGAAGTGCGCCCTGACTCAGTGAGGACCCTTCAACGTCTCTGTCGTTCGCCGGGTCACCGTCGCCATCCGAATCGTACGTCGGCCTGAAGTCCCACCACCACTCCCATGTGTCAAGCCAGCCGGGGTCGCTGAAGCTTCCATCGAAGGAAAGCGTCGTGGGCTCAGCTCCTGTCGCGTTGACCGCACCCGCCACGGACGGAGCAACATTCAGGACAGTGATGTCGACCTCATCGATGTCCCCGTCCCCCAGGTCGTCCTCGATTCTCAAGCTGACCGTGTAAATCCCATTATCGCCGTATGCATGCTGAACGGCGTCCATTTCATGATGACTGAATCCCCCGCCAGGAGAAAAGCTGCCGGATTC
>JBHIBK010000068.1:0-8199 GCA_046759065.1 Thermoplasmata archaeon
CGGTGATATTCATCCTCCCTCATGTCCGTGGTCATAGCCCCACCATGAAGGTCCTCTTGAATGCGCCCCAGATGATCTGACCGCATCTCAGGCATTTCCATCCGATTCGCATGAGCATCATTCCGTCTCCTTTCAGTACTGATTAGGGTGGACGAACCCGCTCGGGGATCGTGGGACGGCGGAGCCCACTCGCGGGAGTCGACGGACTCAGCCAATGAACGATGGCCTTGAGCTCCCCATGGTCTCCTCGAACTCGTGAATCGGAATGCCCTCCCGAGTGTCCCCATCAATGCAGAATCCAATGTTTGGCCGTGAGAAGGAATTCCAATCCAGGCCGAATGGATGAGGACTCATCACACCCAGTGGAATGAACACGATGACATGACCGCCATCATCGTCGGCTACCGTGAGGATGATCAGGTATGTTCCAGGGGACGCGTAAGAGTGATTTGCAGTGTCCGTCACGAGAACGGGGTTGATTTCCGGGGACGGATAGGGGTCAGGTCCCACACCATCATTGTAGTAGACGTGCTCAGTTTCATGACCATCTCCCCATCCCCACGTGATGAACAGATCATCGCTTCCTGGGTCGCTTGCCGTGACGGTGGCAGTTATCAGGGCATAGGGTATCAGCTCGCCGTTGTTTATGGCATCTGCGAGGTCCTTGGCGAGCCATATGTTGTCAGGGTCATTCAGTACCGTTTCCTCAATCCAAACCATGAATTCCATCAGGTTCATGGTGGCATTCAACTGAGGAATGAACATGTCCGAGGGTATCTTGATCTTGTCAGACGCGATGTTCAACCACAAAGCCATGAGCTGTTGGAGGGCCTTTTGTCTCATGTCGGAGCCCTCAACGTCCTCGAGATAATCGCACACCTCCTGCTTCGTCGTGATTCCGCCGAAGACCCGTGAGCGGGATGAGATGTAGTCAATGAATCCCTGCTGTATGCCCACATGATCCGGTGAGGGGAGCATTCCCTCACATTGGAACTTCCAGTATCCATGTGTGCGAGGGAGGTTGTACATGATCTGGTAGGAGAGACTCACAATCACGGGTTCAATGTTGTCAACGACTACAGTGACATCGTGTATTGTCGTGCCCCCATCATCATCCATTACGGTCAGCGTAACGTCGAAGTTCCCATTGTCTCCCCATGTGTGTGTAGTCGAATGCGTCGCGTTAAATGGATAAGTCCCCCAAGGACTCTTTGGGGAATCCGCAGTGTCTCCGTTGAGGAAGAGAGCGGTCTCGACCGTTCCGTCTCCCCATTTCCATATGAACGTGAGGTCGTCACTTCCTGGGTCACTTGCCCAGCCGTCAAAGGAGATCTCGGAATTCTCAGCGTCCGCATAAGGCCCGCCGCCATCGACATTAGGGGCAACATTCCTTACCTCCACCTGAAAAGAAGTCCAGACGACCGCTCCGTCATCATCCCGTAAGGTCAGCGCGATACTGTAGATTCCATCATCACCATATGTGTGTGCTATCGCGTCCGAAACCGAGAATGGGAAGATCCCCCGCGGGCTCGGAAATGGATCTGGGCCAATTCCATCGTTGTAGTAGATGGCAGAAAACGTCGGTCCGAGCTCCAGAGCCCAGCTGAACTCCAGGTCGTCGCTTCCTGGATCAGTTGCCGTGACACTGAGTGCGAAAGGCACTCCTTCATCGAAGACCGTGTCGGATGGGACGACAATCTCTGGTGGAAGGTTGGTTATTGTCAATCTCGTCGTGGCAAAAGCCTGTCCGCCATCATCATCCTCCACCCTGACCATAATATCATAGATTCCATCATCACCCCAAGCGTGAGTTCTGACATCATCCGCCGAGAATGGATAGGTGCCCTCTGGACTAGGCAGTGGATCTGGCCCTATGCCATCATTATAGTACGTCGCCCTCTCCGAAGTGCCATCTCCATAGAACCATGTGAACGTGAGGTCGTCGCTCCCTTCATCCGATGCCGAGGCCTGCAACATGAGGCTCTCACCTTCGGTCGCCGAGGGCGGGATTGAAAGGCTCAAATCTGGAGGGAGGTTTCCAACGCTTGCCTCCAGCGAGCGAACGGCTACGCCTCCATCATCATCCCAGGCGGTTACGACCACGCTGTAGTTCCAATTGTCCCCGTAGGTGTGGGTCCTCCTCTCCGAAATGTCCCTCGGGTTGACTTCCGGACTCGGATAGGGGTCAGGATCCGGTGGACTGTTCAGATAGTCGTACGTTTCATTTGCGGTCCCATCTCCCCATTCGTAGAGCAGGTGGATGTCGTCGCTCCCGGGATCGGTGACGTTGACCCAGAAATCCACCAGATCCCCCTCGTCCATTGGGTCCCTCGCCGCCAGATCGAGCTGAGGCGCAACGTTCTCAACGTGGACCGTGAGGCCGTCCGAGGCATATATCGTCCCGCCGATTATCGTCTTGACGATCTTGGAAATGTTGTTGTATATCTCCTGGAGGTCATCGGCAGTCGGGGCAAAATAGAACCTCCCTCCCGTCTGGTAGGCAATGTCCTTGAGGTAGTCCTCATCTACGCCCCCTCCAAGTCCTATGGTGAAAATCCTGATTCCAGCATAGGCGGCGATTTGAACCTCATCCATCGTCGCAGAGAGAGAATGAGTGGGCAACCCGTCCGTCAGGAGGATTTCCACCCAAGCATGATCTTCCTTCGCGTTCCCGCCCGGGTCTGGGAAGTCCGGCGAGCAATCGAACAGCTCGGTCGGAGTGGGGGAATAGCCAGAAAGGATCTCCATGTGTGCGACCTGAAGGGCCTTCTCTATGTTCGTCGCCCCACTGTCGAATCTGGTATAGTCAATTGCATCCTTCACCTGGGCCTTCCCGTACTGGTCTGTCTCTGTCAGGTGCCGGTCGTGAACGAGCCAAGCTGCGCGATTGCATCGGGGGAACCCTGAACGAGGCGGATACCTGCCAAACACCACAACAGCAGCGCTATCATTTTCCCCCATCAAGTCGACGTAGTCGGTCGCGGCTTCCTGTCTCAGTTCCATGGGATCGTTCCATCCCATGCTTCCTGAGCTGTCGATTATTAGAACCGTGTCCTGAGCCACGAGCCCCTCCTCAGTTCCTATGACCTTCGAACCGATGGTCAAAGTCACAACGTAGTCCCCGTTGTCACCAAACTTGTGTGCCACGACGGCTCCAGCTGCGTCCTTGTCATTTGTGAAATTGCCATCGGAGTCCGAATCCACGTTGGCATCGAAGTCCCAGTAGTACTCGTCCAGAGTGCCATTGATCACGTAGGAAGCGGTTCCGTCGAAGACGACTTGGTCACCTTCGCTGACTGTCTGGTTTGGTCCTGCTTCCGGAACGAGTATCGGGGGTTCCACCTCTCCTTCACCCAAAGCTTCCGTACTAGGAAGCTGCAGTCCAGAAGCCAATACGATTAGGACTACCATCACAACGGCGTTTCTTCTCATTCAGTCCCTCCAGTTTTCTCTCTCTCCTCCTGCTCTACCCTCTCCTCTGGTTGCTCATCGGAAAGGGGACTTTCACCCGCCCTTCTCCTCAAGAGAAGGATGGCGACGACGGTAACAATGATGAGAATAACGAGAAGGGCAATCATCAAGATGACAAGTGCCTGCAGATCGCCCAGACCTACCACCACGGACACATACGGTATGAGGGGATTGGGATCAGAGGTGTCAGGAATTCCATCTCCATCATCGTCATCGTCGGCATTATCGCCTATGCCATCTCCGTCCGTGTCCCTCCACTCGTTTGGGTCGAGCGGGAAGTCATCACGATAATCAGCCACGCCATCATCGTCATCGTCGGGGTCCAGATTATCTCCAATTCCGTCGCCATCAGAGTCCTTCCACTCTCCTGGATTGAGCGGGAACTCATCCTCGTCATCAGGCACACCATCTCCATCATCGTCATCGTCGGCATTATCGCCTATGCCATCTCCGTCCGTGTCTCGCCATTCATTGGCGTCCCAAGGGAAATCGTCCTGCTCATCAGCGACTCCATCGTTGTCATCGTCCGGATCGAATATGTCGATGATTCCATCATTGTCATGGTCCCAGCCAGGAATTCCAACAGCGGGACTGGACATTGGCGATTCATTGGGGATGTCGTCACTCGCGCTTATCTGATAGTAGTACTTGCTCCCCTGCAGGAGTCCTGTGTCCGTGTAGTTGGATAGGGGTGGAAATACCTGAGCCTCGAAGTAGTAGTTGGCCCCATCCACGCTGGTGTAGACGGTGTAGTAGGCGAGGTCCTGTTCCGTGTTCGGGGTCCACGTCAGTTCCAGTGCGTTTGGGTCCTGAGCATTGCTAACCTGCAAATTGATGGGTGTCTGAGGTGGCGTGGTGTCCTGCACGAGCACTTGGGTCTCGACAAGGTTGTTGTCGGTCTCGTTCTCGTCCGGGATCGGAACGATTTCTACAGCAACATCGAACGCACCGATGGCGGACGGGATCAGCTCAAACGAAACCCACTCGATGGAGTCGACCTGGAGCAGTGGTATGAGCGTACTGTTGACTTCTACTCCATCGAAGAGCAGCCTGACAGTTATGTTGGACTCGTTGTTGAGGCCAACGTTCTTGACCCGTGCCTGCACTGTTTGGGGGACCCATCTTTCCAGCGGGGAGGCCACACTCAGATCCGAGATCGCGATGTCATGTTCCCATTTCCTCCCCACTAACCACTCGATTAGGTTGATGGCCAGAATCTGATTGTCGGACACGTTGAGGTTGAAATTGCCGAATGGGTCCTCATCAGACAGGGCCGCCACTCGTCCTGGCGATTCGGAAACGGCCAGTAGGGTTCCACCCATTATGTCTCGGACAAGGCTTATTGCAGGTGGGGTCACAATGAGTTCCCGCGCAGGGGCCGGGATTGTGACCGAGCTCACACCCTCCGTGACATCGTGCGGCGTGATGTCAAACGTTGTCCCCGAAGCACCCCCGAACATCCAACTGATGCCGGCGAAGGACGTGATATCGTTGTAGGACGAGGTCCCGGAATCACCCATCAGCAGTAGACCGTGCCCTGAGCTAACGAAGGTCTGCATTACTGCTCTTTCCGCGGCCGAATATGAGAAGTCCGGTTCAGGGAGGACGAAGACATCGTATCCAGAGAGATCGGAAGCTGTGAGCGGGGTGGCCTGCAGGGTATCTACGACGTAGCCAAGCGAGGTCAGCACGCCTCTCAGGGAGGCGTAGTAGGACATGGAAGTTGTCCCGTGCGTCTGGTCGAACAGCACAAATGCCTTGACCTTCCTCACGTTGACACTCTTGCAGACGTTGTTGTTCATTGTTATGTTCTCATTCGGGACCGGGGTTACCTGGACGCAGATGTCATACACCTTCTCCATCGTGGGAACCCAGTAGAACGTCAGTGTGTCTATCTGATCGGGGGTCATGAAGGATATGTACCTCTGGTCCGAGACCACGCCATCGATTGTGAAATTGACTTCGATGTTCGTTTCGTTGTTCAGACCGGCATTCCTGATGTCCACATCGATCGTCACGTTGTCGTTAGGCTGAACGTATCGCGGGAGCTGGTAGTAAGAGACCGCAATATCATGGTCCACCGGGACAGCACCGGCGGCCCATTGCACCGCGTCTCTGACCATTTCGTACAGGTCTGTCGCCAAGAAGAAGTCTGCGAACGGACCGAGCTCAACCATCCTGCCACTGCCGAACACCTCGCGGGCGACCACATATGCCAAAGTGGGATCCATTGAGGACCCGGTCAATGCCATCGCGTCCCCTGGAAGCATGGTTTTGTACATGCCAGTGTCTCCGCCCTCAGAACTGTATGTATTTCCGACCGTGTAATCGGCCGTTATCTCATGGCTCATCAGTATGAGTTGGTCGTTGAACCAGCTGCCGTACTCCCAGTAGACCCCGTTGCCGTTCGAGCCTGCAGCCCCGGGCCAAAGAAGACCTGAATAGGCCAAATAGCAGACTGCGCTGTCCACACCCACGATCCCCTTGCGGCTGTTGAAGAAGGTCGCGACATCTGAAAGATAGATGTCTGGGACGGCGTTGTCAGGGAGCAGAATGACATCAAGGGAAGACAGAGTGGACGATGAGAGGTCCGTGATCACTGTGGTCTGGAACCTGCTCAGAGGGTCCGAATCCAGGATTGCCTGGAAGGTGGAGTAGAGGTTCTGGTTGCCGCCAAAGAAGTATGAAATGTCGCTCGTGGTTCCGTGGTCGTAGATCCCAACGTACGTCGCATACCCTATGAAGACGGTCTGTTTGGCCCAGTTGTTGCCGGTGAAGTTCTCGATAGGTACAGGTTGAACAAGGATCTCCACATCGTAGAACCCCTCGACGGTTGCCGAGTAGTTGAAACTCACATCCTGTGAGGCCCCAACAGCCAAGAATGGAATAGTGAGATTGTCCTCCAGCACTGAATTCACATTGAATTCCACTGTCAAGTTCGTCTCGTTGTTCCGTCCAAGGTTCTTGATGGTCGCATTGACGAAGAAGTTCACTCCAGGATTCACGAATCCCGGGGCGTTGAAGTTGATGACGGCAACATCATGGTCGTAGACTGTGCCCATCAGCCAATCGATTATGTTGATCGCCAACTGCTCATTGTCTGCATAGGTTATGCCGAAGTCCATGAAGGAACTCTCGTCCGAGAATCCGGCAACCCTTCCCGGAGACGTGGAAACGACAAGAGCGTTCCCTCCTCCTGGGTCTCGAACCAGACTCATAGCCGACCCGGAAACGAGCATCTCACTCATGGGACTGTCCAGGTCTATCACGGCGATTCCCGTTGTGATTTGATGAGGTGTGATCGATGTGGTCGTTCCACTCGTTCCCCCGCTGATCCATGTTATTCCAGCAAAAGAAGTGAGATCTGTGAACACGGGAGGATCATTATCACCAAGCACAAGGAGACCGTTTCCTGATGAGACGAATGTCTGAATTGCGGACAGCTCGGAGGCCGAGTAGAACTGGAAAGGCTGTGGGATCATGAAGACATCGTGGCCGGAGAGATCGGACGTGGTTATGGGTATTGAGCCTTGATAGTATATTTCGTAGCCCTCCGCCAGCAAGTCCGCGATGAGGATGCTATAGGAAGAGGCATTATCGGTTCCATGGGTCTGATCGATCAGTATGGAACCCTTGATTGAACGGACGTCGACATCAACACAGTTGATGTTGTTGGACACCATGCTCTCTCCTGGAACTGGTGTGACCTCCAGGCACACATTGTAGGTCCTCTCGATGACGGGCGTCCAGTAGAGCGTTACCGGAGCCGTTGTTCCATTCTGCAGAAATGCTATTGTCGTGTTGTCAACGAGTGCGCCATCAATCGTCAGGTTCACCGCAACGTTCATTTCATCCATCATGCCGTTGTTTCTGACTGTGCCGCCAACAGAGACGTTCGTGTTGGGATCAACCCTACCCGGAACGTTCGGAGTGCTGATGCTCACATCATGCTGCGGCAGAGTGGCGTTTGTGATCTCAATGTCATCGATGTACCACCCCTCCTTCAGGCCCAGAGTTCCGTAGTCCCAGCCCACATGGAAGCGAATCCCGACCATGTTTCCAACGTATGCGGAAATGTCGAAGGTCTCATACTCCCAGAAGGACTGGGGTCCCGCAAAGGCCTGACGGCCTTCGAGCGGGTTGGTCAAGTTTGTGTCAAGTATGTACGGATACCCGCCAACCGGGAAGATCTGCTGCCAGCCCGATCCAGCATCGATCTCCACTATTCCGCCATCGGGGTAGAAACCAGCCGAGTAGTCGAAATCGTACCAGTGCCAGAAGTTGAGATAGGATGCCGTCGCGTTGGTGAGGTCCATGGAGGGGCTCTGCAGAGCCGTGTCCCCCCCGTTCACCCAGTTCGCCACCTCTCCTCCGCTGTGCCAGCTATTGCTCGCACTGCGCCATCTGACGGATGAGATCGTCCAGTTGTCTGGAATCGATGCTCCGCTGATCCAATAGTGAGTCCACCCGTTGTCACCGCTCTCCACATCGTCGAACCATGCGATCGCCCCGTAGGAAACCAGAAGCAGGGCGAGAACGACAAATAGGGGAACAATCCTCCGCGCACCAACGCTCAAGACTACACTTTTCTTTCTCCCACACTCTACCAGAACTCGAATCATCAACCTCCACCTCCCTGGTGTACCGAATGCCCCTCCAGATTCCGAGAAATCCTTTCAGGGTCTATTCTTCTATCCACATTCTCAAAGAAAAAGGTTTCGGTTTGTC
>JBHIBK010000069.1:0-8072 GCA_046759065.1 Thermoplasmata archaeon
GAGCTTCGGGTCGAACAGGATGGAGACCGTCATCGTGGACGTCCACGACTTCCGCGACTGCCTGGACAAGGTGAGCAAGGCGATAGGGAAGTGGAACGCTGAGGGGAACGAGGTAGTTCTGAACATCAGCGGCGGGACGGTCATCCTCGCGGATGCAGCCCTTCTGGCGGGATACCACAGCGGCATCGAGATCTATCATGTGGATGAGAAGGTGACCAAGCTTCCGGTCATCAGGAGCATGAAAGTGAGCGATAGGTTCTCTGAGCGGCAGACGCAGTTGATCAAGGCCCTCGAGGCGGACGACACCATACCCGGGCTCACGAAGAAGCTACGGAACAAGGGAATGGATGAGCGGGCGATCAGGAGAGAGATTCGAACCCTCTCGAACGGAGGCATAATAGTCCAACATCTCGAGAAGGGGAAGATAAGGCTCGATTACCAGGAAGGGCAGGAGTGGTTCAAGCGGTTCCTGTGAGAGACCATCCTTTCACGCCCCTAGTCAGCTGGAGTGCCTGGGCCATTTGTGCACTGCGCAAGAGTGGAGGAGGACATCGTTTGTGCAATCAGCAACCGGTGAGAACGAAGACATTCGAGGAGATCGCTGGAGACGCACCCTGGATGGTCTCGAGCCGCTTGACCCATCAGATGGCTATGCCTTCCTTGAGCGCTTGTGCCACGAGACCTATCCTTCTCCTCCTTTCATCGAACTCTTTTGGCGTGTAGCACAGAAAATCCACAGGATATTCGAAATCCCAATAGTCATACGCTCTTGCAGCCCTCTTGATGAAGTTCATGCCCTTGAACTTCTCCGAGACGATGATTAGGTCGATGTCGCTGTCCTCTCTGAATTCTCCTCTTGCGATGCTGCCGAAGAAGATGAGCTGAATGACTGGATAGCGCTCGCTCATCCTGTCCCGGAACCTCCTCAAACCCTGGATTATCTCTTCTCTTCTATCCATCGGATTATCTCCTCGGCATACTTGAGAAGCTCCTTCGAGATGCTTCCGATGTCCTCCGCAGGAACGACGTCCGGGTACCTCGTGTAGATGTAGGCGGGACCCAGCTCCTTGCAGAGGTCGACTAGATGTTGTGGCAAGTCAAGCGCTCTCGCCAGAAGAACGAGGTCATGGGTCCTCTTGAGCTCCTCGAACCTGTCTATGTGAAGTGACTTGAGCGCCTTCTCCACGGACTGCTGAGCGAAGAAGGCGGCCGCCTCGTGGTTCTCCATATCGAGAAGCTGATGAGCCGTTTCCAGGTCCTTGAGAGACCGCTCCCACCATGTCTCCGCATCCTCGTTCATTCCTCGTGCAAATTGGTGTGAGGCTTATAGTCTTTTTCCCGCTCAAATCATGAATGACCCAAATGAGGAGTTGAATCACGCCTCCATCCTTGCGCGCAATTCCACCCATGCCGTATCTGGTTTGAGGGTAGGAAGGAACGGTTCGCATGGAGGGATACGGTTCCCTACCTCCATACGATCTGAGAGTGCTTGGGGACGGATAAGGCAAACCTCGTAAAGAGTCAGGATGCCACATTCCACAGCATCACCGGGTCCAAACAGCTTTATTCGAGGCACGACTCTCTCAGCAATGCTTCAGATTTCGTGATCTCCACCGGATACCTCTCGGTCAGGCAACCCATGCAGAGCTCTCTTTCGCCCATGCCGATGGCCTCTTTCAGATCCTCGATGCCCAGATACTTCAGGGAATCCGCGCCGATGTGCCTTCTGATCCCCTCCACGCTCTTGTCGCTGGCTATGAGCTCCCTGTCGGTGGGCATGTCGATGCCTAGTCTGCACAGCGACCTAATCGGCGGGCAGCCGATGCGCATGTGGACCTCCGCAGCACCTACCTCCTTGAGCAGGCCGATTATCCTGCCGGACGTGGTCCCGCGGACGATGCTGTCATCGAAGAGGACTATCCTCTTCCCCTCCACGTTTGAGAGCATCGGGTTGAGCTTGAGCCTCACAGCGAGCTCCCTGGCCTGCTGGTCGGGAAGGATGAAGGTCCTGCCCACGTACCTGTTCCTGATGAGGCTCTCTACGTACGGAACCCCTCTTGCCCTGGAGTATCCCAGCGAGAAGGGAATCGCCGAGTCCGGTATGGGCGAGACGAAGTCGACCTCGACGTCATCATCCATGGCGTGGAGCGTGCCTATCTTCTCCCTGACGTCGTAGGCAAGTATCCCGTTCAGCACGGAGTCGGGCCTGGCGAAGTACACGTACTCGAACATGCAGAGGGCCCTTCGGTCGAGCTTGACCGGTCGGTGGCTCTTCATGCCCTTCCCGCTCATCACCAATATCTCCCCGGGCTCGATGTCCCTCTTGTGACTGACGTTCAGCACATCGAAGACCACGCTCTCCGAGGCCACTATGGTCGTGCCGTCAGCCTCGCCAAGGCAGAGGGGCCTGACCCCGAGGGGGTCCCTCACCGCGATCAGCTCGTCGTCGGTCAGGATGGTGATGGAATAAGAGCCGATGAGTTCCTTCATCACGTCTGTAATAGATGCGACGATATCCTCCCCCTCAGCCAGGCGTCTCACAATGAGGCGGGCGATGACCTCCGTGTCCGTCGTTGACACGAAGGGCTCGTCCTCGAGGGTCTCCTTGAGTTCCACGCAGTTCACGATGTTGCCGTTGTGCGCTATCGCGAGTGTGCCCTTCGGGTGTGTCACCACGATGGGCTGGGCGCACTCAATCCTGGACTCTCCGGTCGTTGAGTAGCGCAAGTGACCGATGCCTCTGGGGCCCTTCAGCTGGCTGAGCTTCTCGAAGTCGAAGAACTCGGGCACGAGGCCCATGCCCTTCTTCGTGTGGAACTCAGTGTCGAAGGTCGTTATCCCGCAGGACTCCTGGCCGCGGTGCTGCAAGGCGTACAGTCCGTAGAAAAGGGAAGGTGACACATCACCGGAGTTCGAGTGGATTCCGACGACCCCGCACTTTTCCCTCAGCAAGCCTCACCACCCCGGCTCCAGGGAGCTGAGCCTTCCGATGGTTTTTCGGCCACGGCTCAACTTCCCCAAGGGGATATGCTCTTGTCGGGAAAATACTTAGCGTTTGTCGGTCGAGGAATTACTCCCCGGATGCTTGCTTAGAGCGCTGTTCAGGTCGCGAACGTGAGACCTGCCGCGGGACGATGAACTTTCATGTCGTTCTGGTTCCTCCTCGATGTCCCTTATCGCTCTCCTCACTGAATCCTCGTAGGAGGCAGGCTTTATGTGAGGGAAGAACCTCTCCGCATTGTCGTTTTGGACCAAAGTCTCCGACTTCAAACCGTCAATGAGGGCGGAAGCAACTCTGATGGGTACGGGCGTCAACAGCACGAACCAATAGGATGAGAGTGTCGTCGTGGGAAGCGGTATCGGTATGAGGACCCGTCTCAAGCCCATGACCTCGGCGGCCCGCTCGAGCATATCCTGGAAGCTCATTCTCTCAGAGCCGATGTCCACTACGAGGTTTCCGTCAACTCGCAGGTCCTTTCCAGCGATCAAGTAGTCCAGGACATCGTCCACACTGATGGGCTGTGTTAGCGTCCTCACCCATTTCGGGGGCGTCATCACTGGTAGCTTCTGCACAAGATTTCGGATGATCTCAAAGCTCGCGCTCCCAGAGCCTATGATGATTCCAGCCCTGAACCAGACGGTCTGGACTACGTCAGGCCTGGAGCTCAGAATCTCGCCGACCTCAATCCTGCTCAGAAGGTGCTTGCTGGCGGTCTCCTTCATTCCCAGACCGCCGAGATACACAATCCTCTTGACGCCTGCCTCCACGCATGCGTTGAGGAAGTTCTGGGCACTGAGTCTGTCAAGCTTGTCGAAGTCCTTTCCCGCTTCCATGGAATGGATTAGGTAATAGGCAACATCCACACCTTTGACCGCTCTACTCAGAGAATCGACATCGAACGTACTGCCCTCGGCGATCTCGGCTCTTGTCCTAATGCTCTCTTGCACCTTCTTGGCGTTTCTGACAAAGAGCTTGAGCTGCAAGTCTTCTTCTTTGACGAGCTTCATTCCCAGTCTTCGTCCTATGTATCCGGTCGCACCAGTGAGTAGCAGTCTCAAGACTTTGCACCCCTTTCCATCCTACATAACGGGACGTCTACTGATCGCCAACTACTCGACAACAGGAGCGCCAGGTGACCGCCGCAAGCCCCTTGCTCAACAGGACATATTCCGAGGAAGAATTCCTATGACACCGCATGGCGGCGTCCTGGATGACAGCCAAGCTCCACCGCGAGGCCAATCAGCCTTTTGATTCTTTCGAGAATATCGTCCCACCTGGTCCTCCTCAAGAACGCACACACGCCTTTCGAATTTCCTTCCTTCTCGCCTTCCACCAAGATTTTCATGAGGGCGCGGGCAAGGGCCAATGGATTCCCAGTTGAGAGAGCGGCCTCCCTGTCCGCGATAAACTCCTGTCGACGGGCAACTCTGATCTTGAGAACCTTAATCAGCGGGTCGAAGAACACCAGGGAGGAGAGGGCATGAAAGAACGGTGCATAGCGGTTGTCCTTCTTTCTCACGTGCGCAACCTCATGGGCAATCACCGTTCGAAGCTCATCCCTGTCAAGGAGTCTGATGAGGGCGGATGTAATGACGAGCACATCCCTCATTCGAGGAACGAGGGACTTGCCCTTTTCGAAGACAGCAAAAGAGAACGCATCCGGGATGGAATCCTTGACCACCAGCAATGCAATGGACCCATCCACATCGAAGTCCTCACGTACAGCAAGGGTCATCCCGCGATCCTCCCGCTTCCTGAAACCCCTCATCAACAAACGAGTTGCCGTTAGGTTCAGTATCAAGGCTACCATAAGCACTCCCCCAGTCAAAGCGAAAACGTCGCTGATGGTGCAGGTGACTGGAAGACCACATTCCTCGATATGGGTTTCCACTGTCTCTCCAACCCAATGAATGTGAACCCCGAAATCTGGAGCACCGTGAATATGAAAAATGGATAGAGGGACCAGTGCTAGTGATGATGACAGCATCCCGTAGGCGACAATCGTCATAGCAAGGGAACGGTTCATCCCCACAGATCTCTTTGACAACAGGTATCCGCCAGAACCGAGGGCAATGATCACAAGAAGTCCCAAGGAAAGAGCGAGGCCCGTGCTAATCATAGTTTCAGCCTCTTCTTCATCTCCTCCAACTCTTTCTCTGAGAACTGATCGATTCGAGCCGAAAGGTGAACAAGACCCTTCGTACCGAACACCTTGACAAGTCCAGAAATCAACCCGTCGATGTACTCCTTCTCGATGTCCTTGTAGATATAGATATAACGCTCTCCACCTTTGAATGGCTCTCTGGATCTATTGATGAGCCCCTTGTCGTACAGACGCGAGAGGATCGTGCTTACTGTCGTGTAGGCGACATCCACATTCTTCTCGCGCAGTTTTGCCAGAATCCCGCGGGTAGGAGCCTTTTGTAGCGACTCGAGCGCAGAGACGACCTCCTTTTCCAATGGTCCAAGCATTATCTACTACATTCGTAGCAACATTAATATACCTTTCTTATGATACTACAGATGTAGTATGAAGCTTGTAATGGGAGTTGGAGGAGTACCTATGGTGGAACAGAGAAATGTCGCAGCCGAACGTGAACAGGAAGTTAGTCCCGCGAAACGAGCAGCCGGAAAGGATTGGGGTGCTGGGAAGTTCATCGTGGCTGCGCTCATTGTGGGATTAGTTGTTGGTGCGCTAGCCATCTATCTGCTGGCCGGGGCAAGTGGCCCGAACCTGCAGAAGACGAAGGTTTTCGAAGTGACTGCCTATCATTGGGCCTACGATCCTCAGACGTTGGAGGTCAATCAAGGAGATCTTGTTGTCATCGTGCTGAGAAGCGCAGGCTCCAATCACGAGTTGCACGAGATCTACGAAGAAGCCGAAGTAGAGTACCTCGAACTGATTGGATACAATATGACAGAATGGGAGGAGGAAGAGGAGGCAGATCCTACATTGAGGATCCATGGTTTCAGACTGGAAGCCTTCGGGATTGAGGTGGATATGCCTCTGGATGCGCCCGATGACATCGTCGTTGTGAAATTCATTGCGGACAAGACAGGAACCTTCACGTTCCGTTGCAGCAACGATTGCGGACCAGGGCACGACCAGATGAAGGGCACACTCATCGTGCGCTGAGTCGACAAGTAAAAGGCCGACAGACGGAGCTGACATGGTGAGTTCAATGGGAAAGAACCAGAAGGAGGCAAAACTCCTTTTGATGTACTTCCTATTCTTGCTTGCTCTGCAACTGGTCACTGTCACTGCAAGTGCAGACCATGCTCCTCAACACATAACGAAGGAGATTGAAATCACCGCGCGTAATTATGCCTACGACCCTGAGCGCGTCATCGTTCACGAGGGAGACCATGTGCGGTTGATAATCCGCTCCGTTGACGTCGCTCATGGTTTCTTTCTTGATGGGTATGGCATCAACGAGGAAATCTTCCCCGATGACGAGGTCGTTATCGAGTTTGTTGCGGACAAGGTCGGAAAATTCGCTTATCGATGTTCCGTTACCTGCGGTCCTTTCCACCCATACATGAAGGGGGAGCTCATAGTCGAGGGAGAACTCGGAAACCATATATTCCTCGGCTCCCTGATTCTGACATTGCTTCTCGCGGGCCTGACCATCGGTTATCTGGGAACGAAGGGGAAGTAGGCAATGCCCACGCTTGAAGAAATCCAGAATGACGCATACAGGCGAAGGAGAATATCGACGCCTATTGTCAAGAAGTTGCTGAGGAGCAGGTGGCTCATCTGGTCACTCATCGTGGTCAACCTTGCCGTCTTCCTCCTCGTCATAATCACAGGGATATTCGGTGTTCAGACGGGCAATCAGAATCTCTCGATTGTCTTCATCTGGATCCTTTGGTGGTTCGCGCTGATAGCCATTCTCGTCCCGTTCGCATCGAGAGCATGGTGCGGCATGTGCCCATTACCCTCACTCGGAGAATGGCTCGAAAGGAGATCCATCATAAGCGTGAAAGGCAAGAGCTACGGCCTCAACAAGAAATGGCCCAAGAAACTGAAGAATCTCTGGCTGGTCAACTCTTTCTTCCTGGGAATCGCGCTCTTCAGTCCATTCGTAACAACGCATCCCATGGTGACAGGAGTTCTAATGCTATCACTTCTGATAATGCCCATTTTTCTGCACTTCGTCTTTGAGAAGAGGGTCTTCTGCAAATATGTGTGCCCGGTTGGAGGTTTTCTCGGACTTTACTCGAACTTCTCTTGCCTCGAACTTCGCGTAGAGGATCGAGAGGTCTGCTACAGGCACAAGACGAAGGAGTGCATAAGGGGAAGTTCAGATGAGAGTCCCACACCGGGGTATGGCTGCCCTTGGTTCGAGTTCCCGCAGAACCTGAAGAGGAATTCCTACTGTGGGCTCTGCATGGAGTGCGTCAGGACATGTCCCAAGGACAACACGAACATCTACCTCAGGCCTTTCGCTGTTGATCTGATCCGCGATACGAAGGAGAAGGATACGAGCGAGGCGTGGAAAAGCCTCATAATGCTGAATCTTGCCATGATGTATTCCCTTGTTCTCCTCGGTCCTTATGGCGACCTGAAGGATTGGGCAACGTTCGCAGACGGTGTTCCGATGTTCGCCTTCTACTCTCTGATATTCCTGGGAACCAGTCTCGTGTTCCTTCCGGCGCTGTTCCTTCTGTTCGTCCTTCTGTCGAGATGGTTGGCCAAGGCCCGCGATATCGCTGTGAAGAGATTGTTCATTGACTACTCCATGGCCCTCGTGCCGATTGGACTGATGGGGTGGATCGCTTTCAGCATCGCTCTCATCCAGGTCAATTGGTCTTACATCCTCAATGTGGCTTCTGACCCCTTCGGGTGGGGATGGAATCTGCTGGGCACCAAGGATGTGGCGTGGGTGCCCCTGGTACCGGAGCTGCTACCCATCATCCAAATAGCCACACTGATGGTGGGCGTGATATTCTCGATCTATGTGGCAGACAAGGTCTCGAGAAAGCACTTCAAAGAGACCGGGCGAACGGTCTGGGCACAGATTCCCATAGTCGCGTTCGTGGTAATCGTAACGATGGTCTTCCTTAGATT
>JBHIBK010000070.1:0-8034 GCA_046759065.1 Thermoplasmata archaeon
CCGCTTTACACGTCAAGGGAGCTGGAGAAGCAGCTGAACGATTCGGGAGCAGAGACGATAGTGGCCGTGGATTTCCTCTATCCGATTGTGAAGGAGATAAGGCAGAAGACAGCGCTGAAAAACGTTGTCATCGTGGACATCAAGGACGCCCTGCCCTTCCCGCTCAGCGCGCTGTATCCCATAAAGAAGAAGAAGGACGGCCGTGCTGTCAAGATCCCGCAGAAGCCGTGGATCCATATCTTCAAGGACATGATGGACGGCAAGAAGCACAAGCCCGTCTCGGTCGATCCGAAGGAGAACGTCGCGGTCCTCCAGTACACGGGCGGGACGACGGGGACGCCCAAGGGCGCGATGCTCACGCACCACAGTCTGGTCTCCAACACGCTGCAGACGACCAGCTGGCTCCCCGACCGCAAGGAGGGCAAGGAGGTCTTCCTGAGCGCCATCCCCCTTTTTCACGTGTACGGACTGACGACCGCGATGCTCGCTCCCGTTTCAATGGCCGCAACGATGGTCTTACATCCCGATCCCAGAGAGATATCGGCACTCGTGAAGCTCACCAACAAGCATCGACCGACCGTTTTTCCGGGCGTTCCGGCCCTGTACATCGCAGTGAACAATCATCCTCTCGTCAAGAAGTTGGACATCACCTCCATCCGGGCGTGCATAAGCGGGTCCGCGCCGCTGCCGCTGGAGGTTAGGCGGAAGTTCGAGAAGCTCACTGGCGGTAAGCTGGTCGAGGGCTACGGCCTGACCGAGGCCTCGCCCGTGACGCACTGCAACCCGCTGTACGGCAAGGTGAAGCAGTGCATAGGAATGCCCCTTCCCGATACAGATTCGAGGATTGTCGATTTGGAGGATGGAACGAAGGAGATCGGAGTCGACGGGGCCGGCGAGCTTGTCGTCAATGGTCCCCAAGTGATGAAGGGGTACTGGAAGAACCCCGAGGAGACATCGCAGACGCTCAGGAACGGATGGCTTTTCACCGGTGACATCGCGTACATGGACAAGGACGGTTACTTTCACATCGTTGACAGGAAGAAGGACATGATTCTCGTATCAGGATACAACGTCTACCCCCGCGAGGTCGAGGACGTGCTGTACGAGCATCCTGCCGTCGAGGAGGCGGCGGTCGTCGGCGCCCCTCATCCGAAGAGCGGGGAGGTCGTGAAGGCGTTCGTCGCTCTCAAGGAGGGGAAGAAGGCGACAGAGGAGGACATCCAGAAGCACTGCAGGGAGAACCTCGCTCCGTACAAGATCCCAAGGGCCGTGGAGTTCCGCAAGGAGCTTCCCAAGTCGGCTGTCGGCAAGATCCTGAGAAGGGAGCTCAAAGAGGCTGGAAATAGGTGACCGGCACTATTATAAATGTGATATGATGAGAAGGGTATGCATCGTGGGTTCCGGGCAGAGCAGATACGGTATCAGGGAGGAGACCGCCCGCGAGTCCGCCGCCAAGGCAGGGCATGATGCGATTCTGGATGCTGGGCTCACTCCGAAGGACATCGAGATGATATTCGTCAGCAACGTCCTCGGGATGGTGGAGAGCCAGGGTCACGTCGGTCCTCTGATCGCAACGAGCCTGGGCATACCGCATGTTCCATCTCTCACGATCGAGGCCGCTTGCGCGAGCGGGAGCGTTTCGTTCCGAGAGGGCTACGTGAGCGTGGGCTCGGGGACGTATGACATCGCTCTCGTCGTCGGGGCCGAGAAGGTCAGCCAGCTTGACGTTTTCACGGCCACGTCGTACTTCGCCATGGGCTCGGACTACACCTACGAAGGAAGGAACGGGGTCACGTTCCCCGGGCTTTACGCGCTCATGGCGACCGCCTACATGCACAAGTACGGGGCCACGGAGGAGCAGCTGGCGGCGATCGCTGTGAAGAACCACAAGAACGGCGCGAAGAATCCCAAAGCGCATTTTCAGAAGGAGATCACGATAGACAAGGTGATGAGCTCGAGGATGGTCGCATGGCCGCTGAAGCTGTTCGACTGCTGCCCCTTCTCTGACGGGGCTTCGGCCGTCATCCTCGCATCGGAAGAGAGGGCGAGGGAGCTGAGCGACGAGCGGGTCTATGTGCTAGGCTCGGGTCGAGCGGGAATGACCGCCGCCCTGCACGACAGGGAGGACCCGACGAGGATGGACTCCGCAAGGCTGGCGGGAGAGCAGGCGTTCAAGCAGGCGGGCGTTGAGCGGAAGGACATAGACTTCGCTGAGGTGCACGACTGCTTCACTATCGCCGAGGTGATCGCTCTGGAAGAACTCGGGTTCGTTGAGCGGGGAGACGGAGCGAGGACGGCGGAGGAAGGACTCACCGAGATTGGCGGGGACCTTCCCGTGAACACGTCTGGTGGGCTCAAGTCCAAAGGTCATCCAGTGGGCGCGACCGGGGTCGGGCAGGTCATCGAGGCCTACGAGCAGCTTCTTGGGCGGAGCGGTGAGAGGCAGGTCAAGGACGCAGAGATAGGGCTCACTCATAACGTCGGAGCGACCGGCGGGACGGCGGCGGTCCACATATTCGAGAGGCGGTAGCGTGACATCGATAGGCGAGCACATCGAAGCCGCCAGGAATGGGGTCCTGAGAGGAGTGAAGTGCTCGGATTGCGAACATGCGCAGGTGACTTCCTCAGAAACGTGTGCGAAATGCGGCGGCGCGAGCCTCGTAAAGACGGATTTCGGGAACGAGGGAACGGTGGTGACGTACACGATCCTCGGCGTGCCATCCGAGCTTTTCATCGATGATGCGCCATACGCCTTTGTCATCGTTCAACTGGATGACGGTCCTAGGTGCACAGGATGGATGCCCTATATCAAGAGGCCGGGGGACATCGCGATTGGCGACAAGGTCAGGTTTGTGAAGACATACAAGCCTGGAATGGTCTTCGAGAAGGCCAGCTGAGAATGGCTGCCGGTCCTCATCATCAATCCCGGTCAAGCAGGAGACAGACGGTCCGAGCTGAATGGGGCCATATGAGCCCCTCAGTCTGACAGAGCCCACGGAACGAGGTTTCAAGTACACAACGTAACAGTGACCCCCAGGCGGGTTTGTTGGAGGAACCAAGTTCCAATCAACGAGCACCTCTCAGCTTGATCGCGGGATTCAGACAAGAGTCTCGAGTCATCATGCACTCACGAAGAGGCGACCCGATTTCACGCAAGATTGCGAGGTGAAATGAATGAAGGGAAGAGCAAGGATTCTGCAAGGATGTAGCAAGTATGTCCCTTGTAAGTCCCAAGGATATCACAAGAAACCTGCAAGAAACCTACAGAAAACCTGCAACAGAACAGCAGATTCCCCATTGATTTGTCAATGACGCATTTCTTGTCCAATACCGAAAAGGTTATCTATTTTGATAACTTTTATCTAACAAGGCAAGATAGGGACATGAAAGAAAGGGATTTCCTTGAGTTGGCGGGCAGAGAGCCCGTAATCACAGCCAGGCAAGTGGCGGCCATCCTTGGCGACCGGAGGTATTCCAAAGTCTATCTGCACAGACTAGTAAAGAGAGGCCTCATCAGGAGGCTGAAAAGGGGTTTCTACACAGTATACGATGACCCCGTTGTCTATGCCACGTATATATACCATCCGTCCTACATCTCCCTCTGGTACGCATTCCATCACCATGGGACCACCACGCAATTGCCCAGGCTCATTGAAGTGATGACAAGCAGGAACGGGGCCATCGAGGAGATTGAATACATAAGAACGCGGGACCTCTGGGGCTATCATACCCTGAGGTACGGCGGTTTCGAGGTTTTCATGGCGGACCTGGAAAAGGCGGTGATCGATGCCGTTGTCACGGAGAGGCTGCCCCTCGACGAGATTCAGGCGGCGGTTCGAGAGTGTAATCTGAAGAGGCTTGAGGAGTATGCTCTGAGGACGGACCTGAGCACAATCAAGAAGGTGGGATATGTTGCAGAGACCGCCGGCCACTTCATGGAAGCACTGTACGACAGGATCAAGGGGGACAGGAACTATGTCCGCTTCTTCGCGGCCGAGAAGGGCAACAGATGGAGGGTCGTGGGTGATTGACCGGGAGACGTTGAGGAGGGTTGCCAGGACGAAGGGCATAGCCAACTTGAGCATCGCTGAGAAGGACTACTTCCAGGAGATCGTCATGCTGGGGATCTCGAGGGAGGCCCCCGAACTCGTGTTCAAAGGCGGGACGGCCCTCTACAAGTTCTTCGGGCTCAACAGATTCTCCGAGGACCTGGACTTCTCTGGAGAGATTAGAGAACGGGACGCTCGGAGGATATCCTCCTATATCGAGAACTTCGGATACGGAACAAAGCTCTCGATGAGAGAATCGGCGACAGGGGCCTTGTTGACCTTCATCACGGAGGGGTTTCTGTTCCAAGGCACGCCCGAGAGCCTGGCGAGGGTCCAGATGGATGTCACCGAGGGCAGCCCGCTCAGTGACCCGGAATGGACGCCGTTCTTCTCCCTATATCCAGACATCCCATCCTTCGGGCTCAACGTCATGGCTCCGGAGGAGATCATGGCCGAGAAGGTGAGGGCACTATTGGTCAGAAGAAAGGCCCGGGACGCCTACGACATCCGGTTCCTTCTGGGCAAGGGGGTGGAGATGGACACGAGCCTTGTCGAGGAGAAGCTCAAGCTGTACGACATGGAACTCGGGCCAGCACTCCTAAGGGAAGCGCTTGAGGAGTGCGAGCGTAATTGGCGAAGAGAGCTAGGACCAATGATGACGCAGATCCCAGATTTTGAGGCGGTTGTGGAAGAGATCAGGAAGGGATTGCGGATTCCACACTGATATCACGATTCGCTTTGTGATGCACACCGGTGCTTGATCCGCCTGGGCGCAGTTCAGAGATATGCGAGAGGGGTGCGGAGTTCGCCCGTCCTGCGCCGAACAACGTCTCCGTCAGGGACATCTTCAGGGCTCCCGTGGTCAGGGAGATGGACGCGCCGTGGTTCAAAGGGAAGCCGGGCGAGCAGATCAGCCCTGAAGCCCCGATCCCTCTGTTCCGGAGGAGCCCAATCGCGCCCACGACAACGTTCCGGTGATCACTTCCGCGGCGATGTGCATGCGAACGCGGACAGGCTCCGTCTTCCAGGACATCTACGACGCAGGTATGAAACGTTTCGGGGGAAGCACCTTCCATGCAGTCGTGAATGGCCGTACTCCCCTGTGTTTTACGACGCAACCCGGCAATTTGGTAGCGCATGGGTCCGAAGTTGAGTCGATCCAATCTCAGTTGCACACGCTTGTGGTCATGCACTTGGATTGACGACCCCTATTCCTTCTCCAGACCCAAAGCCCTCAGGATATTTTTTCGCTCCAGATACCTCTCGATCATGTCATAGACACCACTTGCCCATGCTTGCAGGGAGAAAAGAATTGAGAAGATGAGAGAGAAGCGCCATTTTATCTCCAGTATCCCCGATGCTGTCCAACCACCGTACTGACGGTACTCAACGTACAAGAACAACCCGTAGAAAAAGGCAAACAGGGCGGCCCATATCGTGAGAGAAACGAGAAAGAAGACTGCAATCTCCCTCTTCCAGTTAATTCTCTTCATGGACTATCCTCATTGACGAGTTCCCCTTGGAGCGACACAGATGACTTTCTGTACCGGCTGCCATAAGAGTTGATTGGTACTCCATTTTGTATGAGACAGGAACCTCCTCACGGCTTTATGAGATTTGCGGCAGACTCAAACTATGATCTCATGCACAAACTAGAGGTGCCGAGATGTGTCGCACTCCGTCATCAACCACGGCATAGTTGATTTCCACTGCATAAGGAGGTCATCGCGGGGCTGGGACACGAGGCCATCCACTCGTCCCCCAAAGCATGTGGTGGCGAACGTGAAGCAATAACCCTTATATGACGGACGCTCGTTCTGGATTCGGCTCATCGACCATCTGATTATTGCGGGAGGAGAGGTAGGATGATGTGGTTCGGCAAAACGGCCGTTGTAGGGGCAGGAATCATGGGTCATGGGATCGCCGAAGTGCTTGCCTACTGCGGCTTCAATGTCATTCTCAAGGACGTCGATGAGAGGCTCGTGCAGGACGGGATCAATAGAATCAGTGCCATCCTTCAAAAGAGGGTGGACACGGGCAAGATGACCCCTGAACAGAAGAACGAGATATTGGGTCGTATACGGGGAACCACGACCTACGACGAGTTCGAGGACGTGGACGTCGTCATCGAGGCGGTCGTCGAGGACATGGAGATCAAGAAGAAGGTCTTCAAGGCGCTCGATGGAGTCTGCCCGCCAAAGACCATATTCGCGACGAACACATCATCCCTTTCCATATCCGAGCTGGGGGCGAGCACCAACCGCCCGAGAAAGGTCATCGGTATGCATTTCTTCAATCCCGCACCAGTAATGAAGCTCGTCGAGGTCGTTCCGGGAATGGACACCTCGCGGGAGACGGTCGACGCCATCGTCGATCTTGCCGAGCGGTGCAGGAAGATCCCCGTCGTCGTGAAGGAGTCCCCTGGATTTCTCGTCAATCGCCTGCTCATCCCGGTTCTGCTGGAGGCGATACGAGCCCTCGACGAGGGTATCGCTCCCGCCAGGGACATCGACCTTGCGATGAAGGCGGGTGCAGGGTTCCCCATGGGCCCGTTCGAGCTGGCGGACATGGTGGGGATTGACATTTGCCTTGAGACTGCAGAGAACATGTATCAAGAGTTCGGAGATCCCAGATTCGCTCCCCCGCCGCGGCTCAGAAACATGGTCAAGGCGGGAAGGCTGGGAAGGAAGACCGGACGAGGGTTCTTCGAATACACCGAGGAGGTGGAATGATGCCAACTGGATATGTCAAGACGCAGAAGGAAGATGGAATGGGAATACTGACCGTGGACAGGCCGCCCGTGAACGCCATAAGCACCGAGATGGTCCAGGAGATAGGAACGGCCTTCAAGGAGCTGGATGACGATGACGAGGTTCAGGTCATCATAATCACGGGAGGAGGGAACTACGCATTCATCGCAGGTGCCGATGTGAAGGAGTTGGGGGGCATCGAGCCTGAGAAGGGCTACGATGTCGTCAGAGCCGGTCAGAAGGTGTTCTGGGAGATAGAGCACGGGACGAAGCCCGTGGTAGCCGCCATAAACGGCATGGCACTTGGCGGAGGGAACGAGCTGGCCATGGCATGCGACATCAGGATCGCATCGGACAGGGCGAGGTTCGGCCAGCCCGAGGTCAATCTCGGCCTCTTTCCCGCTTACGGCGGTACGCAGCGCCTTCCTCGTCTGGTGGGAAAGGCAATCGCAAAAGAGATGATATTCACGGGCCGCACTCTGAGGGCGCAGGAAGCTCTGAAGATCGGGCTGGTGAACCAGGTCGTCCCGGACGGCGAGGAGCTGAGGGCCGCCAAGGACATGGCGATGCAGATAATGTCGAAGGCACCGGTAGCGGTGCGCATGGCGAAGAAGGCGATAAACGAGGGTCTTGACTCGGAATACGAGAAGGCGTTCGAGATCGAGGCCGATTGCTTCCGCGAGATCAGCACCACGGAGGACCTGGTCGAGGGGATCAAGGCCTTCATGGAGAAGAGGCAGCCCAACTTCAAGGGCAAGTAGGTGGTCCGGATGGTCTTCGAAATCACCCCAGAGCAGAAGATGCTCAGGGACATGATACGGGACTTCTGCAAGAACGAGATCGCTCCCATCGCGGCCGAGGTGGACAGGGAGGAGAAGTTCCCAGCCGAGACCGTCAGGAAGATGCAGGACCTGGGTCTCTTCGGAATCCCCATCGCGGAGGAGTGGGGCGGTGTCGGTGCTGGCTACGTCGCATACTGCCTTGCGATCGAGGAGATCGGCAAGTGGTGCACCTCGCATGCGGTCATCGTCGGGGCGCACACATCCCTCGTCGCCTGTCCGATCGAGAGATTCGGAACCGACGAGCAGAAGGAGAAGTACCTCAAGAAGCTGGCGGGCGGTCCCTACATCGGGTCCTTCGCCCTCACCGAGCCAGAGGCGGGCAGCGATGCTGCGAACATCAAGACATCCGCCGTGAAGGAGGGCGACGAGTACGTCCTCAACGGGACGAAGATT
>JBHIBK010000071.1:0-7916 GCA_046759065.1 Thermoplasmata archaeon
CGTCCGAGGGCAGAGATAGACAAGGTCTGGGATTGGGTCAGAAGGACGCTCAGGGGGAAGAAGGCGGATGACGTAGTCCCCCTCTACGTATCTCAAAGGGAGGACCATCACTACGTCGACACGATACTCGAGGCCAAGGACTCAGAGCAACTCGCCAACTTCCTGATCAAGCGGGTCCCCAGGTGCAAGGAGATCGATGACACCAGAACCGTGGCCCTTATGAAGCCGGCGTTTTACCCCGTTCCCGCAAAGGCAGGACAGGGTGCCAAGCGGTTCGCGATATCCGTCTCAGTGAGTCCGCGCAACTACCGCTCGGTGTACGATCATCTCATACGGATGAAGGTCCCCGAGGGGGTCTACCTGAACTACGTCGCGTACGAATTCGGGGAACATGACATAGTTGTATCATCAATCGCCAAGGACTGGAGCACGATAAGGAAGTTCGTGAGGGAGAGGATCCGCAATTTGCCCGGCGTGACGGAAGCGAAAGCTCACCTGATATGCAGATCGCAGAGGCTCGCGTCCAAGTCGGTCTGGACGAGGCACCAGAAGAAGTACTCAGTCGAGAAGATAACGGGCGTTGCGCCGAAGGACAGATGGGAATACGACTGGACCTTCATGGACGAGTGCGTCGTAAGCGGTGCGTTGCCGGACGAGATCTAGTCCTCGATTCCGTGAGCCAGCTTGGCTGCCCGCACGGTGTTCTTCATCAGCATCGTGATGGTCATAGGTCCGACTCCACCAGGCACCGGTGAGATCGCCTTCGCCTTCTCCTTGATGTTCTCGAAGTCCACATCTCCGACGAGGCGGTAGCCCTTCTCGGTGCTGGGATCATCCACGCGGTTCACGCCAACGTCGATGACTACCACGCCGTCCTTCACCATATCCGCTGTGACGGTGTTTGGATAGCCTGTCGCAGCGATGACGATGTCCGCCTCGCGGGTGAACTTCCCTATGTCGTCCGTCCCCGTGTGGCAGACGGTCACGGTCGCGTTGGCGCCCTCCTTCTTCTGCAGGAGTATGTTCGCGATGGGCTTGCCGACGATGTTGCTCCTGCCCACGACGACGACGTGCTTCCTTGCTGGGTCGTTCCCGCTTCGAATGAGCATCTCTTGTATTCCGTGAGGCGTGCACGGAAGGAAGAACGGATCCCCGATCATGAGCTTGCCAACATTCACCGGATGGAAGCCATCCACGTCCTTCATGGGGTCGATCGCGTAGAGGACCTTGCTCTCATCGATGTGCTTGGGAAGGGGCAGCTGAACGAGTATCCCGTGGAACATCGGGTCCTCGTTGAACTTCTTGACGAGGGCGAGGAGTTCCTCCTCGGAAGTCTCGGCGGGCAGCTTCTCCGTTATCGAGTGTATGCCCAGCTTCTCGCAGGCCTTGGCCTTGTTCCTCACATACACCTGGGACGCGGGGTCCTCTCCGACGAGTACGACTGCCAATCCAGGGGTCACGCCCCTCTCCTTCAGTAGCCTGACCTCTTCCCCCAGTTCTGCTCTGATCTCCTTCGAAAGCTCCTTTCCGCTGATTATCTGCGCGGTCATCCAACCTCCTCCCATTCATCAAGAGTTGTAGTAATTTCGTCTCCTTTTTTTCCGTTTTGACGAAAGCTACGAAAATAGAATCTTGCGCGCGTACTTAATCCTTCTCATTGGCTCCCAGCCAGTGATCGTCCAGCGGACTTCGACAATTGCATAAGCTTTTTTAGAGGGAGGGATTATCCTCCCGCGGTAGGGGGTGAGGAAGTGAAGTCCGATTTGGAGATTGCTCAAGAGGCAGATATTAAGCCCATAATTGACATCGCGAAGTCCATTGGCCTCGAAGAGGACGATATAGAGCTCTACGGGAATTACAAGGCGAAGATAAAGCTGGAGGTCATGGAGAGGATCAAGGACAATCCCGACGGCAAGCTCATCGACGTGACAGCAATCACGCCCACGCCGCTCGGTGAGGGGAAGACCGTCACGCTCATCGGCGTCTCGATGGCTCTCGCCAGACTGGGCAAGAAGGTAATAACGACCATACGGGAACCCTCGATGGGTCCCACATTCGGAATCAAGGGAGGCGCAGCAGGAGGGGGATACTCCCAGGTCGTCCCCATGGAGGACATCAACCTTCACTTCACGGGAGACATTCATGCCATAGGGGCCGCGAACAACCTTCTGGCAGCAATGCTGGACAATCAGATGTTCCACCCGACGTTCAGAAGGAAGAACCCGCTGGATATCGACCCGTCCACGATCTCGTGGAACAGGGTGGTGGATCTCAATGATTCGGCTCTGACCAACATCAAGATCGGTACGGTATCCAAGCGCGAGACCGAGGGCTATCCAAGAGATACTGGCTACGACATAACGGTGGCATCCGAGGTCATGGCCATCATGGCTCTGGCATCGGACCTGAAGGACCTCAGGAAGCGCCTCGGAAGGATCGTCGTGGCACAGACGAAGGACGGAAAGCCCGTCACGGCAGAGGACTTCAAGGCCGCAGGGGCCATGACGGTGGTCCTGAAGGATGCCCTCAAGCCCAACCTTATCCAGACCCTGGAGAACACGCCGGCGATAATGCACTGCGGTCCATTCGCGAACATCGCTCAGGGAAACAACTCGATCATAGCGGACAAGATCGCCCTCAAGCTTGCGGACTACGTCGTGACGGAGAGCGGCTTCGGGGCCGACTGCGGCGCTGAGAAGTTCCTGAACATCAAATGCAGGGTCGCTGGCTATCAACCCAGCTGCATGATCCTGGTCGCGACGATAAGAGCACTGAAACTGCACGGTGGCGCGTTTGAGTTCCCGCCGGGCAAGACGCCACCCAAGGAGGTTCTCCAGGCGGAGAACGTGGAGGCCGTGGAGAAGGGCTGCGTGAACATGACCAAGCACATAGAGAACCTCAAGAAGTTCGGCGTGCCAGTGGTCGTTGCCGTCAACAGGTTCGCCTCGGACACGGATGCCGAAGTGGAGGCCGTGGTGAGGATCGCCAAAGAGGCGGGCGCGGACGACGCCGTACCGGGCGACTTCCACGCGCGAGGCGGTGAAGGGGCCATCGAGATCGCGAAGGCCGTGGTCGAGGCCTGCGACAAGCCCAGCGACTTCAAGCTCCTCTACCCGGATGACATGCCCATCGCGGACAAGATAGAGACCATCGCCACGGAAATCTACGGTGCTGACGGCGTGGAGTTCTGCGAGGAGGCAATGAGGAAGATAGAGATGTTCACGGAATACGGCTATGACAAGCTGCCCATCTGCATGGCGAAGACGCACTTGTCGATATCGCACGATCCCAAGATGAAGGGACGCCCGACGGGATTCGTACTGCCCGTCAGGGACATCAAGCCCTCCATCGGTGCGGGCTTCCTCTATCCGCTCTGCGGTGCGATGAGGACCATGCCAGGGATGCCATCGGTGCCCGCATCGGAGGCCGTGGACATAGACGAGACCGGAAAGACCGTAGGACTGTTCTAGAGAGGCTTCCCGGCTCCCTCTACCGTCTGCCACACCCTTCCTGAGAAGATTTGAGCGCCGGTCCTTGCCTTGGCCCATACAGTTACGCGCCTGTCGAACTGCTGGCGGACGTCCTCCACCCTCGGTCCCAGGATCTCGATTTTGGCGGAATCCGCGATGCCCAGACCCGCTTGCTGCGCGAGGACGAGGTGGGGCACTTCCCGCCAAGGAACCGCCATGATCTCGGAGGCTATCGAATCGACCGCCACGGGGTCGAATCCCGCGATCAACACTCCCGCCTCTATCGGATAGGATTTCACCTCGTCCCTCTGATTGCCCACGACTCCGTCTATGACCCCAAAGTGAGGCAGGACTACCTTGTTCAGGTCGACGATCCTGTTGTGAATGTCGCTGTGCACGATGAGCTTCCACCGCCTCCCGCTTAGAACGCCCATCATGTTCTTCATGGTGCCAGTGGTTACAGCGATCGAATGAATCTTCAGCTTCGCCACCGATATTCGAAAGTCGCTATCGTACACGGTCTTGGAGACCCTCACCTTTCCCATGCTGAGGGGCTCGGGAACGTCTAGCAGAACGCTTTCATCGAAGTTGAGGTCCAGGACTGGTAGGTCGTACTTCTTGCCGAGGGCGACGTAACCGTTCTTCTCGAAGGCGTGCATCGTCTGCGCCCCACCAGCGCCCTCGCCTATGGATATGTTCTCCACTCCGAGGTCAAGGAGCAGCTCGATGATCGCCTCTACGATTCTGACGTCCGATGTGATTCCAGTCTCAGGGCCCGCCGAAGTCGTGAGATTGGGCTTGATGAGGACTCTCGTCTTGTTCTTGGCCTTTTTCGAGAAATCGAGCTTGTTCAGAAGATCCCCCGTACCCTGGATTGCCTGATCGGACCTCTCGATGGCGACTGTGGACATCGATTTAACATGTCATCAGCATTATTATTCGCTTTCGAACGATTCGTGGAACGGTCCTCGAGACCCGCAGACCAAAAGAATTAACAGACCCGCAATCATTCTCCCCTCGGGGATAACATGAAGGTTCTCGCCGTGGGAGGAGGCGCCCGAGAACATGCCATAGTGAAGTCCTTGGTGAAGGACGGCGCAAAGGTCTTTACCGTGATGAAGAACAAGAATCCAGGGATAGCCAGGGCGTCGGAGGACATCCTTCTCGCGGATGAGATGGATGTAGAGAAGGTCGCTGAATGGGGAAAGAGCAAGGGCGTTGATTTCGCGGTCGTCGGTCCGGAAGCTCCACTCGGCGAGGGCACGGTCGACGAGCTCGCTGTTCACGAGATCCCGGCGGTCGGTCCCACGAGGTTCGCGGCCCAGCTGGAGATCTCCAAGGAGTTCTGCAGGAATCTGATGCGGGACCACAAGATACCCGGTTCCATTGACTACTGGGTTTTCGACAACGTCCCTGACCTAAGGGACCTCCTGAAGGACTATGACAAGGACGTGGTGGTCAAACCCATAGGACTGACTGGCGGGAAGGGGGTCAAGGTCATGGGCGAGCATCTGATGACGCACCAGGACGTCATCGATTACGCCGAGGAAATAATCGAGAAGAAGATTGGCGGGAGCTCCCGCTTCGTCGTCGAGGAGAAGGTCGTCGGCGAGGAGTTCACTCTGCAAGCGTTCGCGGACGGACGGCGGGTCGTGCCCATGCCGTCGGTGATGGACCACAAGAGGGCGTACGAGGGCGACACGGGCCCGAACACGGGCGGGATGGGCTCCTACTCGATGAAGAACGGACTGCCGCAGTTCGCGACCTTCGGGGAGATCGAAGAGGCCGTCGACATCATGCAGAAGACGGTCAACGCGATGCGCGCGACGGAGCACCCGTTTCACGGAATTCTTTACGGCGGGTTCATGCTCACGCGCGAGGGCCCCAAGATACTGGAGTACAACGTCCGCTTCGGCGACCCGGAGGCCATGAACGTGCTTCCGCTCCTGGAGGAGAACTTCGTCGACCTTTGCGGGGAGATCATGGACTCATCCCTACCGTCAGCGGTCAAGTTCGCTGAGAGGGCGACCGTGTGCAAGTACGTTACACCAGTAGGATACGGGGTCAAGTCCCATGCGGGCGAGAAGGTCTTCGTCGACGAGGCCGGAATCAGCGAGACTGGAGCGGAGCTCTTCTACGCATCAGTCGACGAGAGGGATAACGACATATACACGACGACGTCCCGCTCGCTCGCGGTCGTGGGCATAGACGAGGACATCGCAGAGGCGGAGAGGATGAGCGAAAGCGCCCTGCATCATGTGAGCGGGAAAGTGTTCATGCGTCACGACATTGGGAAGCGTGAGCCGATAGAGAAGAGAATCAGGCGGATGGAAGCCATACGAAGAGGTGAGATAGGATAGACGTAGTGGAGCTCTCCAAGAAGCTCGTTGCGATACCCAGCGTTTTCGGGCGGGAATGGGAGATTGGCGAGTTCATCGCCTCCTACTTCGAGGACGAGGGGCTGGAAAGACAGAAGGTCCCCGGGTTCCCGCCAAACATCATAATTAGGCACGAGGTCGACGATAGTCGCCCCACAATCCTGCTGAACGGGCACATGGACCCGGTCGAGCCCTCCTTCGAGTGGACGAATGGACCGTTTTCCGCTACGATGAAGGAGGGCAGGCTTTATGGGCTGGGGGCATCCGACATGAAGGGCGGTCTGGCCGTTCTCATGGATGCCTTCAGGTCGGTCCAGTCGCCGAGGTCGAACATCATTTTGTCGATTGTGGTCGACGAGGAGGGCGTCTCGACGGGCGCATTCAAGCTCCTGGACAAGGTGAACGCGGATGTTGCCCTCGTCACGGAGCCTACCAACGAGAAGACGGTCCTCGGAAGCAGGGGGAGATGCGCCTTGAACATCGAGCTGTTCGGCAAGAAGACCCACGGATCGAGGCCAGAGGAGGGCGTCAACGCCGTCGCGGAGATGGCCAGGGTCCTCCACTGCCTGGACGAGATCGAGCTCGGCAGTCACGAGAAGCTCGGGAAGGCTTCACTGGCACCGCTCAAGATCAGGGGAGGCACGGATTCCCTATCCGTTCCCGATTACTGTCGTTTGCTCGTCGACAGGCACATAGTCCCGGGTGAAGGGAAGGAGGAGATCAAGGAGGACTTCAAGACCAAGATTGGCTCGCTGGGACTGAGGAGCCGCGTCAGGATATCATGGATGAGAAGGAGCACGCCATTCCTCGAACCCTATGTCCTGAGCAAGGGGAACGAGCAGGTCAGCAGGTTCGCGGAGGTCCATGAGGAACACTTCGGAAGGCAACCGGAGTTTCACTATGCCAGCGGACCAGGCGACTACAACGTCTTTGCCACTAGGATGCCGACCCTTGTCTTCGGTCCCAAAGGCGGGAATTGGCACAGACCGGACGAGTACGTGGAGACGGAATCATTGATAAGGTGCAGGGACTTCTATGTTCATCTCCTCGAGTCGATGTAGGGGTAAGGTGTGAAAATGGAACAGGAGTTTGTCTTCCTGATGATTGGGGCAACACTGATGGGAATCTCGGTTGCCGTCATGGCCCTATACAGGAAGGGCGGGAACTGGCCAATGATTCTCCTCTTCATGGGAATCGCCTTCATGATCCTCTACTTCGAGCCCCTGAAAGACCCTGTGAACTTGGGCCTTCTCCTCGCCCTCTCGGCCGTGAACGCGATCTGGATAGGTCTCCTGGCCCACAGAGTCGTCCCGCGGTTCGCGATCCTCGTGGCCATACTGGGAGCGGTGATGACCTTCCTGTACGCGTTCCTCTTCAGTTTCCAATAGTCCAGGCGGTCGTGGCGGGAACATACACCCAGTACGCTTCTCCGGCCACCATGAACTCATTGGACGCGAGCACTCGGAGATAATAGGGCGGTGAAGCCTGATCGAAGCCCTCGATCTCAGTCGCACCCGTATCCGTCATGAAATCCGCGACCTGATAGTCCTGGCGGAAGGACGGGAACCCGATCAGATTCCAGCCCCTCCGCAACTGGATGGTCGTCTCATCAGGCACGACGCCCGCCACGAGGAGATTTCCGTCGATCGTGCTGTTCACCCAGATGCCCATCGTCAAGTCGACGGTCGAGAAGTCGGCGTACGTCTTGAACGGAGAGTTCTGCTTCCAGAGATTATTCCACGCATCATAGACCCAAGAGTCGGAATACCTGGCGCTGCCAAGAACCATCGAGACCGACCAATCCTTCTGAAGGAAGGGGACCGAGACGAGATTGGGTCCCGGGACCACGTGCTTGACGTACATTCCCGCCTGGGCGGTGGTCGAGGCGGTATTGTTGGCGTCGTCCTTGGATTCCACGTAGCAGAACAAGTTGTCAGGGACGGAGGGCAAATCATAGATGAAGTAGTTCCTGCCAGCCGGGACTGACGTGAGTAGCGCGTAACCAGTCCTCTCCCTGCTGTAGACGTTGCTGCAGTGGATGTCGTACGCGACGATGTCATTCTCTCCT
>JBHIBK010000072.1:0-7792 GCA_046759065.1 Thermoplasmata archaeon
AGCCTAGTTGCGTCCTCCAAATCCCGGATGTCGCCTTCGTAGACATCAACGGAGTTCACAAACTCAAGGAACTCGTCGTCACCAATCTCGACAGGATTCACCAAGTCGCGACTCGGATTCTCCTCCAGCAATCTGCTGACCAACCTGCTGCAATCTCCGCGCAGGGTGGCCAAGGCTTGGGGATTCGAATCTTGGAAGACCTCCTTGAACTCCCTAGGGCTTGTGACTTCTCGTAGAAAGAAGAAGGTCCGGAAACGTGCCTCGCGCGGAAGTCTGATGAACCTAGTCAGGTAGACACAGAAGGGTTCGAGAAACCTGCGGGAGTGCAGTGACATCTTGGACGCTTTGCACTCGACGCATATTCGTGAGGTGTCAGCCTCCGCCATGATGATGTCTTCAAAGGACCCCTCAATGCTGGACTCCGCCTCTACCCGCAACCCCTTCGATTGCAGGAACTTGGAAACGGTAGAGCGGTAAGACTCGCCACGCTGAGCAAGAGCTTCTCGTTCTTTACCAAGCCGAAAGTAGCCCATCAGGCCTCCTTGTCTTTCCAGGATACTCTGGAGGCGCTTCCGAAGAATCTTGCGTCCTTATAAAGGTCGACGGGGGAGGGGAGTGAAAGTACTTGCCTCCGTTTCAAGCGAGGAATACCTAGGCTAGAGTAGCTATTATGAAGTTGGATCTCATACCTTATCTGGGGCACGGCCCGCGCTCGGACACACGTCTCACCACTTGTGTTCTCCGCGGGCACGGCCCCTCCTCTTCTTGTTCGGAAGGAGTTGCATTTACTTTCGGCCACCTCCCCCCTGAACGCTTATCTTCCTGGGGTCCATCGTCCCTTCCGGTGAGACGTGTGTCTGGAGGAGACACTGAGTGGAAGCGTGAGCTAGACCCATCGAGTGCAATCACTCCGAGAGGACAATCTGATGGAATGGAGACCCCCGGCCGTTGGCCGGGCCTCCCGGACAACTACCTCGGTCTTATCCGAGTTGCCCTTCCCCGATTGAAGACCTCACCCGCTTGGCGGGGCGTCGTTCTGTCGCTGCCCTACGTGGAGCAGTTTCGCAGGGCCCTCGTCGCCAAGATGCGGTCCTGGGCGACTCTGGAGAGCTATATGCGGAAGGTCCTACAGGCGGTCGCCGAAATCGAGAAGAACCCTCGGCGGTGGATACTGGAGGACCTCAAGGAAGGGCAGTACACCATCGCGGAGCGGTACGCACACAACTCCATGATCCCTTTCGTGGCCGCAGTCAATGGCTTCTGCCGCGCGAACCATCTCGTCGATGAGAACGGCGAGTTCCTTCGGCTCGAGTCCCCCGACACCCGCATCAAGCGGAAGGAGGTCCTGACCCGCGAGGAGGTGGAGGCCATGTTGCGGGCGGCCCAAGCAGACGGCCCCCTCTACCACGCCGTGATGACCTTCCTCGCCCGACAGGTCCGAAGGGAGTCGGAAATCCGTCGCCTCAACGTCCGGGATATCGACCTGAACCGGCGGAAGGCGATCATCCGAGACACGAAGCACGGGGAAGACGACGAGATCGACCTGCTTCCCCCGACAGTCGAGGCCTTGGAGACATGGCTAGAGGTCCGGCCACGATACGAGGACGCGCCCTGGAAGTGGCCGAACGCCGACTATCGGGACGCCCTCTTCGTGACCACATGGCGAGGGACCCATCGCAGACTGTCCAAGGGAGGTTTCTTCGCGATGGTCAAGAAATACGCAGCTGCTGTCGGCGTCGAGAAGACCGTTACACCTCACTTGTTCCGCCACACGGGAGTGACGTGGATGGCGGAGCGGGGGATGAGCTACCGACAGATCGCCCTGCAGACAGGCCACCGCGACTTAGAGACTCTGATGAGATTCTACGACCACCCTGACCGGGAGAGGGCGAAGGAAGCCTTTGAAGCCGTCATGGCCGGGAGCTCGACAACTGAAGGTCGTGGACCTGGCATTACGGGCGCCAGGGATCTCCTCGGCTCCCTGAAGAGAGAGGACCTTATGGCCCTCTTCCGCGAACTTCTTCTCACGAAGGAGACAGACCCATGATGCGTCTCTTGCGAGGGGGCAGATTTCTCCTCTGGATTCCCCTCCTTATCACACTCACGATCCCCGCGACTTTTGCGAACTCCTGTCCGGAGATTGACGAGACTGGCACTGTAAGGCGGATCATTGATGGGGACACTTTCTATGCAACACCCGTTGGAATAGTGCGCCTGGCGGACATTGACACGCCCGAGGTTAGTGAGCCTGGAGCTGAGGATGCTGCGGACTATCTGCGCTCCCTCGTGCAAAACAATGTGGTCTATCTCGATGTAGACGACCTCCATGGCACGGACGGGTTCGGTCGTCTCGTGGCGGTGGTGTACATCCGTTTCAACGCAACGCATTTACTGAACGTGAACAATGCTCTGCTGAAGGCCGGTCTTGCAGTTGTGGCGGATTTCGCCAACGAGTTCGACCCCGCGGCCTGGACGCTATACGTCTGCCAACCCATCGAGTTGAGCCACACTGTCAGAACCTTGGCAGCAGCAGTCTACGCCGCCGTCATAGTAACGATTGTAGCTACTTCCCTGACAGCACTCTTGGTCGTTTGCGTTCGCGGCCTGAACCTGAACTGATGCGGAACGGAGACACCTATTGAATCGGCCAGTTATACGCCTTCCTCACCTCTTCGACACTGGAGTCTCTTATCAGGGCAATCTCCTCAGGCGTCAACCTGTACAACCGATAGATTAGGTAGTCGATTAGGAGATCTGTCGCCGAGAGATGGTTGTGGACCGCGGCTAGGTCCTGCGCCACTCCGACGTACTCATCCCGAAGAGCTCTTAGCTTTCCTACACTGAGACGAATCCGATTCTGGGCCAGCACCTCTTCCAACTCGTGAAGTCCCTGTTCGGAGCCCAGATCGGGATGCGCATGAAACTCTTGAAACTTCTTCCCTGACCTAAGGCCGTTAATGTTGAGGTCCAGGCCCGTTGGTGAACCAATCCAGTCCAGGAATGCTCCAGCAAGTCTTCGTCTCTCGGCGTGGAGTTCTGTCATTCTGTGGGCGAGAAACGCCAGGACATCATGTACGACATCGCTTTCCTCCGGATCGGCAGCCAATCGCCGATCCATGAAATCATGCCAGGATTTGAAGTCGCGCCTCTCCAGAAATGCATCGTAGATATCCCGCCCCTCCGCGAGGAGCCGAGATCTATGGTCCTCGGGGGTCGTGAATGAAATCTCGCGAATCGGAATCTCTTTTACCTGGTTAGGCACAACGCTGAGCTTGTCAGAGTAGAGCATTTCATAATGCCACCGAATCGTGCTGGAGTTCACCATCGCCAATAGATAACCGAGCTCCTCGTATAGCTCGGACTCGGGAGGAGGCAGTTTCACACCGGGTCGTTTGACACCCTGGACCTCGGTATGGCGTACGGCTATGATGACCGTAGAGAAGCCATAAGAGCCGCTTGTATCAAGTGCCGCCATCAAGCCTCTAGACCCACTAATCTTCCTGAAGACTAGCTTGGGATTCTCGAAGAGTTCCGGAAACATGGGGTTATAAAGCTTTGAGACGTCGTAGTCAATGAAACGTGGAACCAGGGCCATGCTGTACCGGTCATCAATGTCACCTCCGCGAACCAACTGTTTGTGTCTGGGCCCAGACTTCTTGTCCGTGATCATAGTTCGCGTCTTCTCAGCAGTGCCTGTCCTCAGACCCCAGTTCACGTAGCAGATCTGGCCCAGCCTGACAGACATCTCTTCTATCCTATCCAGAACACGGACAGCCAGGGGGGAAATCTCAAGTCGAATCTGAGACGAAGGAAGTTGTCTGAAGATATCCTGCCCAATGCTCGTCACAGGTTCAATCATGACCGAGCCTGAAGTGCCCATTTCGCCGCGGAGTATCACGACCTCATCGTCTTCGCGGGGCGGGGACCTCGAAACGACTGGAATGACATTATCGACCGCAACATCCCTGAAGACGGCAATGCCCCTCAGATCGACCAATTCAATGAGGCGCCATTTTAGGAATTCTCGTCTGATTGGCTCACCGTAAGGCGAACTCATCCACTTATCAGGAATAATCATGCTGAAGTGGCCACCCTTCCGTAGCAAACGAATACCCAACTCCATGAAAAGCACGTAGAGATCAAATTTCATGTGGGCAGAATCGTAAGCAGAACTGAAGTAGGAGGTGTCCTCTTCCGATATCTGGCCTCTGTATATCCTGACGTAGGGCGGATTTCCTATAATCGCATCAAATCCTCCCGTCATCATCTCGCCTTCCCCGAAGAAAACCTCCGGGAACTCTAGCTCCCAATGGAAGAACCGCTTCGCGTCCGCAATCTCCTGTGCGCGTCGAAACCAAAGTGTTCTTGTCTTCGGATCCCAATTGCTAGGAAAGTCCAGCGCGTATATGAGATCGTAATAGACCTGACTGGCGTCCCTCTTCGCCGTAGGCCTCACTTCATTCCCGAAGTAGACAGCGGTATGAACGTTCGCGATAGCTCTCGTTTTCGCATATTCTGGCAGCTTCTTGAATTCGGTGAAGACCTGCTCCTTCCGCCTTATGTCTTCAATGCGATCATCACTGATAGCTTCTAGTTCTGCAATCTTTCCAATCAGCTTGTCTATGAAAATCTCAGATATGAAACTGGGAAGAGAGGCAGCTCTCTTCCTCTTGACCCTACCACGGCCAATTGAGGGGTAATCCTTGACATCGGCAAGCTCAGCCCCGATAAGGCTGTTCCCGCACTTCAGGCGATGATCAAGGAAGCTGAGCGGCTTGTTCTTGCTGATCGTGGCAAGCCATAAACTCACCTTCGCCAATTCCACCGCTAGCTCATTGATGTCAACTCCGTAGATGCAATGCCTTACGACTTCCCTCTTCGCCCAGTCGAGACCATACTCCTCTTCTGGGAGATCTTCCGGGAGAGGATCGTTCGCCTGATCCTCCACAACTGCCTCCAGCAAAGCATCCGCAAGGAACTCGGTCGCGCCCACAAGGAAGTGACCGCTGCCCATTGCGGGATCGCACACCCTGATCGAAAGCACACCCTCGGATTGGCTTAATGATCTCTCCTTGGCCGCATCTCGTCTCTCTTGAACAATGGGTCCCAGCGCACTTGATACAATGTACCTCACAACATAGTCTGGGGTGTAGTAGGATCCAGTCACCTTTCTTTCATGTCTGTCAGTCTCAAGGTAGAGATCCCCTTTGAGAACCTTTCTATCGGAAGGCAGCTCCTCTATCGGAGTTTTACCCCGATATTCAGTGGCCTCGATCCACACTTCCCTCCTGTTGCGTCTTATGGAGACGAGATCTGACTGAGCACAGGCGAGTTGATACTCAAGCAGACCCTCATAGATGCTGCCAAGATGCCGTATGTCCAGACCTGCATAATCTACGTTGACGAACGAACTTGAATCTTCGAGGCTCGGAGTGGTTCCAAGGAAGTCCAATGCTCGCGACAGGTGTCTGTCTGCGATTTCGTGGGTCTCGAGGAAGTCAGCATGTTCTAGACCCAATGGTCCGCGTGAGAACAGTCCGCCGTTGAAAGGGGGGATTCCGAGACGCTCGCTTCCAGCATCAATCAGTCGAAATAAATCCCTGATACCGGTCCAAATCCTCCGGGAGTCAGAGAGAAAGCGGGACCCATCGCGCGAGGCACCTGCCACCTCCTCTCGCCGGGCTTGAAGAGATAGCTGACGATAGCCCTCACGATTCACTGGTAGAAGGTTCCTCGCCTCAGCATAGAAAACGAAGAGGAGACGGTATAGGAGGACGAAACAGCTCTCGCGGATTCTCTCCCTAGTCTCATCAATCACTGGATCGAGATCGTTCTCTGGCCACGCAACAAAACCCTTTGCCAGCTCTAGCAAGGCACCATAGGTGCGCTCCTTAAGTTCCTCCCCGACCTCCTGCGCATATCTGGAACTCTCCTCTTTGACCGAGTCGAGGAAGCACTTCCCCTCAGCGGCGATGAAAGCCTCTCGTCGGAAGAGGTTGTAGAAATACAGCCATTCATCAGTGTTCTCCCTGCTGACAACATTCTCTAGATCAATCTCGAAGTACCTGTCCGTAGGAGAGTCGTAATTTAGGAGTCGCCATCTACGACCGTTCGTTAGTATTCCCCACCGAGTCTCGGTGTCCGCCATGTAGTCGTAGACTTGTCGGACCGGGCTACGCCCACCAAATGTTGCTCGGTCAAAGTCGACATTAGGTCCCTTTGCGTCTCCAACTGTGATTGCCTCCTCGACATCCCTAGAGCGCGTGGTTTCCGCGTCAGCGAAGAAGATGTAGTCAGGTTTCCCTCCCGTGCGCAGGGTCTCGTTCGTCAGGTAATGAGGGTTGATGATTGCGAGAATCTTGTCGACTACCATGTTACGGATCGTGTCTTCGTTGCCTCTTTCCACAAGGTCTCCTGCGCGCCGGAACACCTCCGCCACCCTCTGGAGAAGTTCGCGTTGCGGCGCCATTCCCTCCCAATCCTTGCGCGCTGGGAGGCGCTTGCCTAGGTAATCGTCGGAGAACAAGCGACGATTCGTGATGCTAGTTAGCCTGGTCTGTGGCATTCGTACTACTCAACTTCGACCAATTTTATAAAGGTAGTAAAAGGTTTCTGCGGGAAACAGAAAACCAGACCGGACTATCTGTGATGAAAGGGACCTCCGCTGAGGTTTGACACCTCACACTTGGCAATGTGCATGAAGTGTTGCGCGCACGCTGCGCCGCCGATACGCGTAGAGATCCTAGTCAATGATTCCGGTTGAGACATAGTAGGGGTTGTTCACAAGGTAGCACCTAGAGAGATAACCATCCTTTGGGGATGCCCCTCGTGCGAAGCTCGTTTTCATTAGGCTCCACGCTTACTTCAGCTTGCAGGATCTTCAATTCCGTGTGTTTTGTGTTAGTCTTGGATAGAGAGACGAGAACATCCCAATATTGCCTCTTCCTCTCCTGAAGTTGCTTCAACCTCTTCATGGCCCTTCTGTCAGTAGACCGCGTGCTGCGGAGATCATCATAAAGAAAATGAAGGAGGTAACCAACTCCTACCTTGTTCTTGGTATTAGTGAGTTTTTCGAAGTCATTCATAGAGTGCGTTCGAAACAAATCAAGTGTTTCAAAACTTCGTCTACTGTTAGATATATTGAGGTTCATTTCTAGGCCAACCACGGGTGTCTTTCTTGCATCCACTATCGCTAGGTCTAGGAAGGCACTCGTTCCCTTTCTGTACGGCTCAAGATATCCTGTGGTTCGTTTCATATATTTCTCTTTAGTTGGTAACTCGAAACAGAACCTCATATCGTCACCAAGCATACTACAGACCCCGTCGTGAAATACATGGTGAAGTTCCCTCTCATTGAAAAATCTCAAAGGGTCCTCTTTGAACGTAATGACAAGCTTGCGCAATGACTTCTCCACCAACATTTCCAGAGATTCCCGATTCAGGACATCACCAACCCGTCACGCTTGTGAGTTTGGCACGAATACTGCAGTGATAAGTACATAAAGACTGAGATGTGCGCGATCGGTTTTCGAGCGTGGCGATACACGGCTATTGCTGCATGCGCGAACTGAGGAATTGTCGACGGGATCCTCCTTGATGTGATTGATGGCCCGCTTCCCCGAAGCTTAGGACACCTTCTGAAAAGGAAGACCTGCCTGAAGAGCCTCTTGGTTTTCGAACATAGATTACGGCTTCCGATTGCCGCTCAGTCCCGGGTACTGGAACCCCTGAGTCGAGGCCTTTAGGCTGATGAACAATAATCCTCCCCCGATGAACAATAAGGGGGATTATG
>JBHIBK010000073.1:0-7750 GCA_046759065.1 Thermoplasmata archaeon
AGTGTCCATTGTTCTTCTCAGGAGGAGACAGTAAAGAGTCTCGCCTCTCACAAGGTGGAGTTTCAACTATCTAGACGGTACCGGCACCCTTTGGCTTGATGACGACCTTCACTCCGCCCTTCCCCTCACCAGCGATTATCAGGCCAGTCAGGCTCCCCGTCTTCACAACGGCCTCGAGCCAAAGTTCTATGGAATCGACTTTGAACCCCTCGAACCACTTGGCGAAGTCCTTTACCTTGGTGGCAATGCCTTTGAGCTTGGGTTTCCTGAAAGCCTCGTAATCCTTGCCAAGCGCTTCTTCTAGTGCCCCTGCCCCCTCGGCGGTCGGTCCCCGAAAAATCAGAACGGTCTCCTCATCTTTCCCCATGCGGGTGCCAGCCAATGCATCGATATAATCTTTCGCAGGAAAACAGAGGTATTGACCATTCTTCAATAGATTTGAAACATCACAAATCTTCGCCACAGAGCCGACAATCTCTGGGCTTTTGGGCGGGACGCCCAGGGAGGGAGCAAAAGTCCGAAGAATTGAACTGGACGGGGTATACTGGAACGTGAACTAGATATGCTTAGGATTGCAGTTCGTTCTGATTCTTGCCACTACATTTGGTGCTGTGACTTACCTGGCTTACGGCCCCGGATGGGCGATCGTTGCTTCAGTCATAGGTGCCTTAGTCGCTCTTGGGCTGACGAAGATTCTTTGGTAGGCTGGGAACGGCCTGGTGAATGGGATGAAACATCAACTCCACCCATCTGAACCTCTTGGCATGCCGTTGGTCCCAGTCTAACAAACTCTCAGACCTGGAATCCTTGAAAAGAGGAAAGCGGGGTCTGCTACATGATGGCGGAGTGCTGGCGAAAGCTCGTTCCCCTTCCCCGTTGGCGAGACCAAATTAGGTCGTCAAATACCCCTTGACCTCCGCATGACGGGCGACAGTATCCTCATTGAAGACACTCGCCCGGACGTATGGTCCCATCACCGGTACTCGAAGGATGTGGGCAAGGTCTGTCCCTCCGATCCAAGGGAGAGAGCCCGTCGTTGAGAGATCGCTTGTCTCGCATCGAACAGTCCCATGGCTGAAGACCCCGGGGTCGAAGTAGTTCTCGAAATTGAAGGAGTGACTAGTTTCTCCGATCACCCCGACACCGTATACGAAGTCGTTCACGGAGAAGCTGAGTTCAAGCGTGAAGCCGCGTTGGGTGGTGCTGTTAAGAGGGTCAGATATCACGTAGGCGTTCAGAGTGCGATAGCCATCAACATTAATCATGTGATAGCCCTTTCCGCTGCGCCCATTGACCGTATCCTTGGGGAAGAGGGTCATCACTCTCGTGCAAGGTCTCTCGCACCTCTCAGGGAATATAGGTTTCACCGCAAGCTCTTCGATGAGCTTCTTATCCTCTGAGGGCAAGTAGAATTCCCAGTCTGGTCTTGCCGGATGGACGGCCTTCACGAATTCTATTTCACCTTTTCTCTCTGCCACGAAACCCCTCCTTAAACTATTGTGTTTCTCTCTCAGGTTCCGTGCTCTATTTTACTCTATAGAGGACATGTTCGGAATTACTGCCAGTGACTCCTAGAGGCTCATCGAGAGATAAGGTGAGATCGAAGCGTCCTCTCTTGTCAGGGCGACCCGACTTTGAACCCCGCACTTCTTTCGGGAGTATCAGACAACCCGATGACATCCACGGTTCCAGTCCAACGCAGGTGGGCGGCAATGTCGACATGCTCGTTCCAATCGGGGTTAGGTTCACACTCCGGCGAGCTGGCAGGGTTGCCCTTCCAGGAGCCGCCATTCTGGCGGTCCTTCTCTCCCTGTCGCTCCCCTTTCGCTCACGCTCCTCTCACCTTCTTCGCCGGAGAATCAGCGCGATGACGATGAGAGTGGCAATGATGGCGACGATCAATCCATACAGGGGAACACCTTGATAGGGACCGGTTGGGCTGAAGACGTTTGTGTCCACCGTGAAGTGAATCTCCACCTCCGCGTGATTCCCCGCACCATCTACGGCGCGCACGACCACGACGTGGTCTCCGTCGCCCAGGGTCAGGGCTGCGGAGGTTTCTTGCCAGACACTCTGGAAGTCTTCCCCGTCCGCACTCACCTCGTAACGGGAGATGCCGGCTGTGGCGTCGTCGGCAGTCCACGAAACCGTAACGTCAGGGATCGTCACAAAGCCTGAGGGGGATGTGGAGGCAAACGCGGGCGGAGTCGTGTCGATCCTGAGTGCGAGGCTCTGCAGCGCCTCCGGGTTACCGACAGCGTCCGTTGCGAAGAACTCCACAGTGTGGACGCCATCGACGCTGATGCCGACCGGGTTGGCATAAGTTTGGAATGCGCCGAGGTTCACTCGGTACTCGATGAACGCCACGCCGCTGAGGGCATCCGTGGCGGTCAGCGTCACAGCCACTTGCGACGTGAACCATCCGCCCGCTCCCGTCGTTCCGGAGGTACTGGCGGTAGAGGCTGGGACTTCGTTGTCGATGCCAAAACTCGCGTCGCTCAGATCGAAGAGGCTGTTCTTCATCCCATCAAAGCTCTGGGAACGAATCCAAACGGAGTCGTCGTTGATGCCGGACGTGTCCCATAGGAGGCTGAAAGGATTGAGCGAATCGCGCCCGAGATAGAAGAACGCGCTCCCGTCAAGGGTGTACCAGAAGTCGACATACCGGACGATGTTGTCGCTGTCACTCGCGGTGGCGGAGACCGTGATGATCCCTCGCATCCATACGCCAGAAGCAGGCTGCGTCACGCGGGCCGTAGGAGCCACGTCGTAATCAATCGTATTTTGAAAGGCCGTCATTAGGAAGGCGTCGGCGCTGAAACCCATCGCCTTCCACGACCCGAAGAAGTCCTGGTAGTCGCCGTCGTTGTACGCTTTCAGGGTTTCCCAGATTTCATTGGCCCCCAGTGTGAAGAGGTCATAGGTCTCCGTCCCAGCGTCGAAGAGGTCCCAGAGGGCTCCCGCCACGCGGTATTCGTTGTGATCATGATGGGTCGACGTCGCGGAACAGACGGTCCCGGTCTCGTGGTTCGCGGTCGAACCATCCGGCCACGTGTACACGGGATCATTGAAGACTATGAGCGCCCAGGCCGTCGCAAACCCCTCAGCCCAGGAGAGGCCTCGATCCTGCCCGTCATCGCAGATATCATGATCTCCGCCGGGAGAGGGCCAGAACCACGCGTAGGCCCAGTCCATGACATAGTGGCCGTGCTCATGAATAATGACATCCTCGGCCCGGTCCCAGTCCCCCCCGGACGGGATGTGAATCTCTTCGCTGTCGGTGTGATAGTGGGGCCAATCCTCCTTGGGAAAATGAACGTCTACGGCGCCGATGTCGTCTCCTAGGAGGGCAGCCTGCGTCCAGCTGTGTACACTGATCTGATGGAAGATCCTGGTGGCCGCTTCGATGACCGCGCCGTCGGGTCGGAGGGAGCCCACATCGAAGGTTCCGTCTCCCACGTTGTCGGTCGTCCCGCTAGATTGGGAATAGACCACGCCAAGCCCGAGAACTTCCACCGCCACCTTCACGGTGTTCGCGGTTTCGAGGCGAAACTCGATGAAGATGTCTAATGTGCCGCAGGCGTCCGAGTTGTCCAGGGCAGGGGTCTGGAAGAGCCCCCCTGGACCGGCTAGTCCATCCCAGAGAAGGTCATCGCCGCCACCGCAGATCAAGTCGTCGTCATCCCACACGAGCACCCATACATCCTCCAGCGACTCCACTACGTTGTTCTCGTTAAGGAAGGCGGCCCGTCCCTTTACCACGAGGCTTCCCGGGCTCCGGGAGGCGTACCCAAACTCATCCTGCCCCCATGGCGAGGTGGGAGTTGGAGAAACCGGACTAACAGGAAGCGTTTCACGCCATCCCGCCTGTTGGGAATCCGCGGGGGGACTCGCCTGTGCCAGACCTCTGTCAGACAGTCCCGAGAGGGGAAAATCCCCGACGTACCCGCCTGCAGGCGTCGCGTTGACGTAGATTACCCGATAGGCTCCGGCGAGGCCTGGACCGTCCGCTCTTGCCGCGATCCTCTGGTCCCCCGGCAGTGCCACTATGATTGGGATATGGCGTACCCATCTTTCGTGGGCGTTGAGCGAAATAGCCAATGTGGCTACTCCGGAAGGGAAGGTCACGCCCTCCGTCGCGGCGATGCTGACTGAGAGTTCCCGCGGGCTCGCACCGGACTCCAATGCCACGGAGAGGCCAGCTGGCTCGGCTAGTCTGAACTCTCCCACTATGTCAAGGTGCAACGTCAGGTCCCTGGAGATGGCTGATGGAGCCGATTGGCCCCCGGAAGCGGCATCTGATTCCTGGAACGGGAGGGGGATAACCGTGGCAATGAGAATCAGACTCAGCCATACCGTTGAGAACCGGACAGGTCTCGCAAACTCCTCCGATATTCCAACGTATCCGAACACTAGTCGCTCCGTCCTGGGTGAGATCCGAAGTTCTCTCCCCCTATACAACCACAATGCCCCCCGTGACCAAGGGACATGGTATCAGATTATATCAAACTAACGAGACATAGGCCAGTTTGTGGATATCCAAGACGAAGAGTAACCTTTTCGTCGAAAAGGACACTAGCACTCACAGAGAGTAGGCAGATTCGGGTACTGGGGGGGTTGGAAACATGGCTCAAGCGACGGAGGGGCCGCGGCACTACAGGGGACGAACAGGATGAATCCTCTCGGAGCCCATTGGAATTTTTGATATCCACTCAGAAAGCATGGATATGTTCTTATGTTGTGTCTTTCATAAAGCCGCCCTCCCTAAGCGGAGGATGATGGCAGATGAATACGCACGAGAGGTTTGGTGGTGGAGCAGGTGACTAACAGTAATCTCGGCGCTTTAGCTTTGGCTCTTGCAGTCATCGCGCTAGTTATCGCCTTGCTTGGGATCTTTGCTTTTCCGGGGCCCCAAGGCCCGCCAGGGATGCCCGCGGCGCAGGGCCTCGCCGCCGTGAGTTCAACCGGGACGCTCCTACGAGGCGTAAACGTCGACTCTGTGACACACCCAAGTGAGGGTACATTCAGAGTGTTCTTTACCTCGAATGTTGACGTTGCGAACGGATACTATTCTCTCACTCCTGGCCTCACTGGGACGTGTGCAACAGTCCACTCGGCGGAAATAACGCCGGGCAACGGTGTATTCGTTCTGTTCGCCACCGATGCTGGCGTGCTCATAGATTGTGCATTCACCCTTGTGGTGTTCTGAAAACACCATCGCGAGAGGCTACGACCCAATCGGAAGTAACTAATATCTCGCGGTCAAGACTCCAAAGTAGAGCAGGATTGCACCGCCGCCTATCAAACCGGAGATTACCCAAAACGCTAGGTAGTCCCCGAGGGCGTTTGTCATGTCAAGCGTATCCTGCATTCCTTCTGTTCCTAGAAACTGTCCCTTGGACCCTGCTCCTTGCAGCCTACATGCAGGTTCGGGCGGCTTGGAGGTCGTGAGAAGCCTTATCGTGCTCCCTAAGTTCCTTGCTCGGTGCCTCCGAGGGGCGTACCTTGCCACGTGGACTGACTGAGGCAATCATATACTGGAACCTGCCCGACAACTGGAAAGAGTGGGCTGTCGTGCTCGGGCTGATAGGGGCCAACGTGCCCTTTGCTGCGTTCATCTTTCCCAGCTTGGCTGTCTGGATAGTCGTCGGTGCACTCATCCTCATCGCAGCCGCGGTCCTCATCACGCTGGCCGGTCTGTTGCGTTGGGGAGTTCGTGAAGTGAGGTTTCGCAGGATCGGTTGAGGTGATTCCATCGTAGACAAGAACGTCGGCACCGCCCCGGCACGGCCTCGAACCACCGCATCCCGCTATGGCAGGACCACGGGGCTACACGCTGGTCAGGTCCTCAACCGAAGTAGCGGGGTTTGACACCTTGACGAGGTTGATTCCGTGAATGGCGTCGGATTTGTTGACGTAGCCCTCGCTGGCGGTCGCGATTATCTCATTATCTTTGGAGCGAAGTCGCCAGCGGTACTCCCCTGCTCGGTCTTCGTAAATTTCGAATTTCGTCTTGCTTCACCTCCTCCCCCTTCGATGGCCTTAGGAACCTCTGTGCGCCCCTCCTCGACGCCTCGGTCTGACAGGGGATAGCATGACTTGAGGTTTGTGCAATTATGTTGGCGCGGCCACCTGCTACTTGAATCCTACATGCTGGTCGGGGGCCTCGCCGAGATGATCGGCCTGACGGCTAGGAATGAGTGGAGTTCGTCCGGTGATCGTTACGGCGCTAGGCCCAACTGAGAGAATGTCGCGAGCTGGTCCCAGTAGACGTGGTTCTCAGTGACCTTACCTTCCTCGATCTTGAAGACCGTGGTCAGCCGATTTTCTACGCTCTTGTTTGTGGCGGGGATCGTTTCGCCCTTCATCCCCTGCATAGGCCCCCCGTGGGTTCCCTTCCAGACGGACTCCAAGCAGACGTAGTCGCCCTGGCCGAAGGCCCGCACCTTCTCGTTGCGGTGGTCGGGGAAACCAACTGTAATCCTCTCGAACCACTCGCGAAGGGCCGCCAGGCCCTTGGTGGGTTCGGGCAGGTTAGGGGCGTAGTTCACGACGGACTCCGCATAGAATTCGAAGACCCGGTCCCAGTCATGCGCATTGTAGGCTTCCAAACCGGCGTCGATCAGCTTCAGGTTCTCCTCTACACTCATCACGTATCACCTCCTCCCTCCCCGAGGGCCCTGGGTAGTTGTATAGCGCCCCTCCTCGGCGCCCGGCTTGGCAGGGGATAGCATGTCTAGACGTTTCTGTGCAACTATGTTGCAGGATGGCCCCCGCTACCTGCAGCCTACATGCAGCCTACATGCAAGTCTGAGGCCGAGGCAGAACATCCTTACATCATCTATTTGCCCTGCCATGCCCCTTCGTCGCACGGGGGACGGCGAATGGATAGGATGACCAAGCAGAGTCTCGCGATCGTGCTCACCGTCATCGCAGCGCTCGTGGCGGTGATAGTCGTCGTCGCAGTCCTGATGTCGACGGGATGCCTCCCTCGGTTCCCCACAGGCTGCCCGCAGACGACGACGCCCTCCATCGCCATCCAGGAAGCTGAGGCCCTCTTCGTGGAGGAGCTCGACATACCCAGGTCGTGGGGTGTCGGCTATCAGTACACCGTTCGGTTCTGCGACGGCACCGGGCAATGGTGGGGTTCTGGCCGCGCGCCCGCTGTCCCAGACGGAGCTGAATCCGGACAGTTTCGCGAGTTCCCGGACTCAAGGGTCCCCGCCGACGTCCGGGCCCTCGCCCTCGATACTTGCACGGATGACTCGTTCCGCTTTATCTTCGCCTGGCAAGGCGGCGGTAGTCTGGCCGTCGCCTGGGGGTGGGTGCATGGAACTTCTGGTATCGTTGTCGGGGTAGGTAGCGCAGTTTAGGTGGACAAACGAATGGCTGCAGGCAGGGGAGCGGCACTGTTGCTCGTGGGCATCTTCGCCATCACGGTCGCTTTTTACTACAGGCCACTGTGCTTCGACATCCCTGAGTTCTCGCAGACCTGTATCGGATCGAGGACGGAGCGATCATCGGGGGACGGACAACTGGCGCCTAGGTCCTCGAACGCAGCACAAGGGGTTGGTCTGTCTGGCCAGTGAGGCAACGTTATAGAGAGACAGAATCGTTCCCTGGAACATGGGAGCTTCGAAGGGTGTTCAGAGGGTAGGTCTTCGGGAGAGGCTTGAAAGTGGTTCCCTCGCCGGAGCCTTCATTGCTACCGTTGTTGCCCTAGCGAGCTATGTGGCCCCTGCTTACGACC
>JBHIBK010000074.1:0-7705 GCA_046759065.1 Thermoplasmata archaeon
ACTTCCCTTCTTGAATGGATGTCCTCACGCTTTCCAGCCTTCTCTCGAGCACGTCGGTAGGCTCACTCATGGCCTTTCCCATCTCAATGCCACCTTCAAGGCTCTGAAGTAGACCAGTCCCCTTCCGCTTGAACATCTCTTCGAGAAGGTCGCGTGCGTCAATCGTTAGCTCACTTGCCTTGGGGAAGTCCCTTATCGCGAGGGCACTCTCCGCCTTGTCCAACAGCTTTCTCGCTGAAACAGCCTCCTTCCCGATTGCATCCACGGACTTCCCAAGACTCTCTATGGTTGTCCCAAGGTGCTCCTCCACCTTTCCATCGGTGACTTCCTTGCATTCCGTCGCAAGCTCTATCGCCTTCATGTAATCCTTGGATTTGGTGAGAACCACGCACTCCTCCAGTACGATATCAGCTTCCTTCAGGTCAGCACCAATCTGCTCGCCAAGAGTGAGTCCGAGCTCTGCAGCTTCAATGAGCTCCATAGTTCGTTCGTACTGTGCCTTCTCTAGCTCTTCCTTGCTTTCATCGATATGCTTTGAGACCCGCCCAAAACTCCTGGTCTTGAGGGCCAGACCCGCTTTCTCCAGAAGAGCTTTCGCCGAGGATACATCCACTCCCAGACCTTCGGCTTCAGCGAACTTGGCCTGTATCTCAGAAATCTCCTTTTCGACGGAACGGAATTCTTCAACCAGTTTTTCCACTTCTTCGTCGCCCTCTTTGGCGAATCCCAGAGCCTTTTCATAGTCGCCCTGTCTCAGAGACTCCCTCGAAGCATTGAGCAGTTCCATCGCCTTGCTCAGATCGGCTCCAACATTCCTTGCAGTGACAAACTTCGATCGTGATTGAGAAATCGTCTCAAGGACCCTCTGGAACTGGGCGTTCTCAACGTCCTCCAAGGATTTCTTGACCAGAGTCACGGATTCCTGGTACTTCCCATCTTTGAGCGATTTCCTGATTTCGGAAAGGAGCGCCTTCGACTTGCTCACATCGGCCTCGATTCTCTCTCCCCTGCTGACTGCTTTCTCGATTGTGTCTATGCCATTCTCCACGCTTCTGTGGAGGACCTTCTCGGCTTCAGCCCTCGCTTGCTTGGATGAATTCAGTGACCGCCCGAAATCCTTGTTGTCGAGCTCCGCCCTCGCCCTTTCGACTATGCCCTCCACCTTTGAGGTATCCTCTCCAATCTCTTTGGACACCTCGATCATCGCTTTCGCCTCTTCAAGCATGCTGTTTATGTCCTGGCCCAGTTCTGAGCTGACCGATTCCATGCATTCATTCATGTAGTTCATGGCGGTCTGGTAGTCGTGGTCTTCCACAGCGCTCCTTGCTCTTGACAAGAGATCCTCTGCTACGGAGGTGTCCTTCTCCATGTTCTTGGCCGCGACGATCATGGATTGAGCGCTGGAGAATGAATTCGACAAGTGCTCATGAAGTATCTTTTCCGACTTCTCCCAACTCTTCTGGGCCAACTCGATGGATTTCTCGAAGTCCTCCTTTGACAGCGCCTCTTCCGCGCTCTTTGCGAAGCTGTCAGCAGAAGAAGTATCCGCACCTATGTCCTTTGCCAGGTTGAGAAGTACAAGACTCGAATCCACAATTGTGCGCACCCGCTCCTGGTAGGCCTTCATAGCCTTCTGTTTCGAATCGGTGGCCTTCTCAAGGGCGAGCTTGTAGTCCTTGCTCTTGACTGCATCATTGGCCTCTGAAAAAGCGGCCTCCGCCTCCGCCGCGTTGGCATCTATCTTCTTGGCCTCGTCTATTCCCTTTTCCGCTTCCTCAAGCTCCTTCTCTGCAAGCTGTCGGAACTTCGTTGCCTCTTTGGCTCGCTCCTCTAGTTGCTTCGAGAGCTGGATGTGCTTGAGGTAACTCATGATGAGGCTCCGCAGTCAAAGTGTATGCGTTCTTGCTCCGTTCATGTCTTCCAGTGGTCGGAAGTAACTTATGAGGATATTACTATTTAAAAGTGAGCGACAACGGCCATCTGAATCAGTCAGCCAGACCATGTTCCTACTGTATCCCGATTCTTTTCGCTATGACTTTCTTGACGATCTCTCTGTTGCTCGAGGGTAAGCCGAAATACTCCGAAAAGGCCCCGCTCGTTACCAGCTCGTAGGTTGTCCCCTTCCTTCTCGTGATTATCAGCCCTAGTTCCCTAAGGATTTTCACGTGGTCGTAGACCCTGTTCCCCACGAGTGTCTTCAGATCGCTTTGCCTTATCGGCTGATGGTAGGCTATGAGCGAGGCTGTCTTCAGCACGTCTTGAGCTATCTGTGGCTCGGAAAACTCCAGCACCTCGTCTGAGTATTCTTCCTTGATCTTCATTATGTAGCCTTGTCCAATTCTGCTGATCTCGATGGCGCTCTCACTGTTGTCGAACCTCTCTCTCAGATCCTTGAGAGCCCTTCTGATTGTGTCCTTGGCTAGCCCAGTTCTCTCCTCTATCTCTGCTATCCTGAGAGGCTGAGACGAGGAAAAGAGGGCAGCCTCAACGATTCCTCTTGCCCTCAATTCATCACCGCCAGTTTCTGTTCTTCAAGAGTTTCGGCAACCTCTTCTGCGTCTAGTAGTTTATCCTCCGCTCCCGCCAGACTCTTGACAAATATCTCACCGTAGGGCGGTTTCCTCTGCCAGAGCTTCACCTTCTCCATCGTGCACAGGAAGAGGACTGATACGAAGACCGATACCCGGTCCCAGACATCGTTGTTCCAGAGATTGTGGAGAGGTATGGCCTGCCCATTGAACCGCCTGATTCTTGACCACGTCATGACCATGTCCTCGCTCAGGTTCTCCTGGTGGACCTTGGAGTGGAAATTCACTTCTCTCTTCTTCGCAGATGCAGTCCTCAGGGATTCGATCTTCGCCCTGATTTCTGCCTCTCTTCTGGCCTCGTCGAAGGCATCCACGAGCTCAATCAGTGTGACACTTCTCTTCGGCTGTCGTGTTATCGCTCTCCTCAGCGGGGTGGAGCCCGCATTCAAGACGGCATTGGTGTAGTCGAGGTCCTCGGGTGCTTGGTAGAACTCAGGCGGAATGTCCCAATCCGAGAAGAAGCACTCGTCCGCGGGTGGTCGAGGCTCGACATCCTCTAGGACCTCATCACTCTGGAGCTTCAGGATGGACCAGGCCATTAGGACCAAGCGACCCGCCACGATGAAGTTGACCCCTCCGTCCGATTTCACCTTCCTGAGGTACATCTTCGTGAACTCGACGAGGTTGATGTCCCATGGGTCGAATTGATTCTCTATGACGAGCTCGAAGGCCGCCGCGAGGCTCTTCTCTATGGGGTCCCTGCAGGCGATGTGCATGCCCTTGTTGATTTCTTCGATCATCTCCAGGTATTTGGTGATCCTAGCGCCGTTCTCTCTCTCCGAAATCAGGGCCTTATGGAAGAGCAAGTGATTGAGGACCGCCTCGTAGCTCTCCCTCAAGGCGTCACCTCCACCTTCAATGGCTCCGCTTCCGGCGTCTCTCTGATTCCGACCTCCATGACGACATTGGAGACACCTTCTTCCTGCATCGTGACTCCCACGATGTTGTCCGACTCCTTGAGGGTAACCTTTCTCAGCGATATCTGGATGAACTGGGCGACGGAGGAATGGTCCTTGATTGCCAGGGCCACCTTCTCCGCATTCACCGCATCGAGATTCTGGTCGATTTCATCGAGGAAGTAGAAAGGCGATGGATCGTACTGCTGGAGCGCGAAGATGAAAGCCATGGAGACGAGGCTTTTCTCTCCTCCGGAGAGGGCCTCCAACCTTAGCAGTTTCTTGTGCCTCGGTCTGGCCTTTATCAGCAACCCTCCCTCGAAGGGATTCTTCTCGTTCTCAAGGACAAGTTCTGCGTCTCCTCCTTCTGAAAGCTCCTCGTGAATTCTTTTGAAGTTCTCGTTTATCGCTTGGAAGACCTTCATGAGTCCGCCCTTCTTCCTGGAGTTTAGATCGTTCACGAGGTCGAGGAGGTTCTTTCTCTGCCTCTCCAATTGAGCGAACTCGTCTTTCAGCTCCTGGTGTCTTGTCTTCTGCGTGTCATAGTCCTCAAGGGCTCTCATGTTGACAGGGCCGAGTGTCTCGATCGACTTCTGGCTTTCGTCCATGGTCCTCCTGAGCTCCTCAGCGGAGGGTAACTCCGTGCTCTCGAGCTCATAACCCTCAAGGTCCTTTTCCGCTTCAGCCAATTTCTGCTTGCCAACATCCAGTTCACTCTTGAGCCCAAGCAGGAAGTCCTCCTTCGTGTCCATCTTGTGAATGACCTTGTCGATTTCATTCTCAAGCCTTGTCTTCTCCTTGTAGGCTTCATCTCGTCTATCCCGAATCTCCTTCAGCTCATCTCCCATCGACCGCTCCACCTTCTCCAGGGCGAGGAGCTTCTCTTCGAACTCTCTCTTTCTCTTCTCCAGTTCTTTTATCTTGCCTGAATTCTCCTCAACGGACTTCTCCAGGGATTCGAGCCTCTCCCGAATCTCCTTCTCTCTATCCCGGATGACTCCTATCTGCGTGTTGACGGTCACCCTCTTCGACTCAAGGGCATTGATCTCTTCCTGGAGGCTGCTCCTTTCTCCTTCGAGGATTCCTAGCTCCTTCGACAGAGCATCTGGTGTGCATTTCCTGAGCCTTTTCTTCACACCTTCCCTCTCATCCTTCGCGGATATGATGGACTTCTCCAGTCGTGAGATTTCATCGGCTGTCTTTGCCTTGCTGTTGTTCAGCTCCTCCATATCAGAAAGCGAGGCCTCTATCTTTTCCGACAAGGACTTTGACCTCTTTTTGAACTCCTTTATTCTGGTCTTTAGCGTGGACAGCTTCAACGTGGAGGATTCTGATCCCTCTCGGGCGTTTCTGAGCTCGTCTTCAGCGTCCTTCATTTGGTCCCTGATAGCTCCAATCTCCTTTCTCGTGTCATCGGCCTTTCTCGTGGCTCTTCGAAGGTCCCTCGACACCTTGTCAATCTCGCCCTTGTCGGGAGACCCGAATCTTATGATGGCTCTCTCGAGTTGGCCTCCTATCATGGCTCCGCTCGCCTCAATGAGCTCTCCATCCAACGTTGAGATACGGACCCCGCCCATCAGCCGTCTGGCTGATTTCAGGTCCTCGACGATGAGGGTGTCCCCGAAGACGTATGAGAATGCGGATTCGTATTTCGGATCGAATTCCACGAGACTTATCGCGAACCCGAGCGATTCCTTTGAAGCTAGGAGAGCCTTACCGCGCGGTCTTCTGGTCATCATTTTGTTCAGCGGCAGGAATATCGCCCGCCCGAGGCGTTTGGACCTCAGGAATTCTATCGCGTTGGCGGCGACTGAGTCACTGTCCACAACGATGGCCTGCATTCTCGCCCCCGCGGCAACGTTCAGAGCGACTTCATATTTCGGATCGACCTTTGCGAGCTCAGCGACGGTTCCGTGGATCCCATTTATCTTCCCTTTGTCGCGAGACTCCAGGACGGCTCTGACGGCTCTGGTGTATCCCCTTTGCACGTCCTCCGCGGCCTGAGCTTCCGCCTTGAGCTGATTGTAGTCCCTGGTAAGCCTCTTGACGGCATCCTCCAGCTCGCTTTCCTTCAGAACCAGCTCTCGTTCCCTCTCCCTGAGATGCTGCAACTCCGAGCGCAGCTTCTCCAGGTTCTTGGTTCTCATCCTTTCGTTCTTATTGGTCTCTTTGAGCTGCCAAGTTGCATCCTTGAGTTCGAAGTCCGACGTTTTCTTCGACTCCTCCAGTTGGGCGATTTCCTCGTTCTTCCTTTCGATCGTCGCCTCTAGTCTGTCATCCTGGAGTTTGACCTTGTGGAGCTCCTCTTCCGCGTCCTGAATCTTCTTATTCACCTCTATGATTCTCTTCTGAAACTTGAGTGCGCTTGCATCCGATTTTGATACGGCCTTCTCAGCCTCCTCGACCTGCCCTTCCTTCTTCCTAAGGTCCTTCTTCTTGGACTTGAGGCTCGTTTCCGTTTCAAGGAGCGTTGCTGAGAACTTGTCGAGTTCTCCGCTCACCTTCTTTAGCTCCTTCTTCAGGTTCCGGGATTCCTCCGTGAGCGTTCTGATGGCTTCTTCGGCGTTCTCGGCGCCGTCTTCGGCCCGCGCCCTCTCGACTCGCAACTCGTCGATGCCTTCCTTGAGCTCCCTCACTTCGTCTCCGCCCTTCTCCACCATCCTGTTCTCCAGGTCCTCGAGCTCCCTTCTCGCCTTCTCCAGCAGTTGGGAGAGCTCTTCCTTTCTTCGAAGCAGGGCCTCCTTTTCTGACTCGAACTTCTCTATCTGCTTTAGGGTGCCTATCACCTGGTGTTCCAGCATTTCCTTGTTCTTGAAAGTCATCTGGCGGGAGGCGAGGTCCATCCTGTCCTTCAGTTCCCTGTGCTTGAGGGCACCTGAGCGGTCCCTTCCGAGCTGGCGGATCTGCTTCTTGATCTCATCCAGGATGATCTCGATCCTGGAGAGGTTCTCCTCCACCTCTGACCTCTTCTTGTCTGCCCTCTCTATGTCCTCGTCGTATTTTGATATGCCAGCCATCGAATCAAGGATTCTCCTTCGGTCCACGTTCCCCATCTGAACGATTCGGGAGACATCTCCTTGCTGCACGATGTTGTAGCCATCCGCACTGATCCTTGCATGGGCCAACAGGGAATCGAACTCTGAGAGTTTCGACCGCCTGTTGTTGATGTAGAAATATGAGTTGTAACCGCCCTCCACGGATGGGGAGCGGCTCACGTACCTCGTGAGCTTGACCTCGTCAGAATCGATCGGGAATACTCTGTCCTTGTTTTCGAATATCAAAGATACCCTCGTGTATTTCGCGAGTCTCTTGGATTTCCCGCCATTGAATATCAGGTCAGTTAGCTTTCCCGCTCGTATCACCCTCGAGCTTCTTGGGCCAAGCACAAAGAGGATGGCGTCCGCAATGTTCGACTTCCCGCTTCCGTTTGGACCTGTGACCGTGGAGTAGCCCTTCAGAAGTGGGATCCTGTTCCGCTTGAATGATTTGAAGTTCTCCATCTGGATTTCCTTGAGGTACAAGCTCATCACCTGCATGGGAAGAAAGCCTGAGTTGGTCGAGTAGTCTGTCCAGGCTGCACCCCATTTTTCCCTTCTGCTAGTCCGACAAATTGTCGGACAAAGCCTGAATGGAATATGGGTATTTAAAGATTGTGGTTGTGCAATTGTCGAACAGCAAATGTAGGCCTCTTCCGAGAAGAGGGGAATCACTCATGTATGGTGATGCCTAAATCAGAACCTGGCATTATTCCTGGTTTTTCCGTCATATTTGGACTCATCTGTATCAGCGGCGACGAATTGGATAGTCAATTGGCTTCATCTCTTGTATCGCTCTCTGAGTTCCCCGTTTCACTCTTCGCGCCTTTGTTCTTGGCAATCACGACCAGTTCGACACCAAGTCCTACAATGAGGATCGCCAAATCGAGGATCATCCCCAGACCGAACCAAGGAGGCACCTCAATAGAGGATATGAACAACGAGAGGATTCCAGTAATCATTTCAGCCATGATGAATGGAAGGGCAACCGCCAGGAATGTGAATCCCTTCTTCTCCTTCCCTTCTTCCGAAATGAAGGGCCTCTTGAGAGCCAGCACGGCGCCAATAATCGCGAGGATGATGGCGAATGTGACCGCAATCAGAGGTTTCAGGTTCTCGTCAAGAACGGCAGGTTCAATGAGATTGATAGTGAGTGACTGAAATTCTTCTAGGTTTCCAAGATTGT
>JBHIBK010000075.1:0-7687 GCA_046759065.1 Thermoplasmata archaeon
TCTCCAGCCTCACCCCGAAGTCCGTGAGGAGTATATTCATCTGCTTTGCCAGGTTGATGTCGAGATTGGAGAAAGCGACCAGTCCATGGTCGTTTGCCATGGTTGCGACAGAGATTGACTTGTAGCTGGCCTCCTCGGCCAGTCCCAGAAGGCATCTCTCGCCCTTCGTGACATTGGAGGCCATCTCCATGACCTTGGCGTCCTTCTCTTCGTGTCCTGACCCGTAGATCATGAGAGGAACTCCGACCGTCCTCATGACCTCCTTGACCGTCTCTTCGGCCTCATCGACCGAGCGGTTCTCCTCCTCGGGATTCGTCCCAATAAGCTTGATGCATATCATATCGGCGCCGTAATCCTCGACGCACTTCTTCGCCCACTGGCCCGGGTCGTCGATGACATCCTCAAAAGGCTTCTTCACGACCTCGGGATAGTCCTCTCGTACGACATCGAAGATCTCCATCGCGATCGGTGGCTCGTTGGGATACTCCCCCTCGAATCTCAGGAAGGGCAGGCTCGTCGCTCCCCCGAGAACGACCTTGCTCGTTCGGGTTCCCCCCTCGTTCTCCAGGGATCCGACAACGACCTGTCCAATCTTGCCTACCCATTTCTCCTTGGGCAACTCCAGAACCATGGTACCAGACCTCTACAGCATAGGTGGCATCTTCAGAGCTGGATGCTCCTTCTCCGCAAGGAACTCAAGCAGCTCCGCTGATTCCGTCGCGATAGTCTCGTCTGCGATCTTGTCCACGAAATCAGGAATGCCCAATTCCTCTGCCCTCTCTTTAAGTCTATCGTACATCGCGTCCTTGAGGTCCTTGGGCATCCACACTATCCTCTGGAACCCGCCGTCCGCGCTGATGAACTTGTTTGATAGGAGGTAGTACCTTCCGACCCCTATGAACCCCGGGGTCTGTTGCCCGCCGCCGACAGTCCCGGCGAGTGTGGAGAACTTCATTCCAAGGGGCGTCATGCCGCTGTGCTCTCTGTTGACGACGGCCACGCCGTTCGCCTCTGGAACGATCCCCACTATGCACTCGAAGCAGCCGCACGAGGTCATCGGGTCCTCCATCATGGTGTAGATGTTGAACTTATCCAGCTTCCCGTGGGAGTGCTCAATGACGGCCTCGTTCACACCCTGCCACTGACCCTTGATCTCCTCTATGGTGGTGCTCTTGTCTATGGGCTGGTTGGGACCGGTGGGCGTGATCTGATTGCTCGCCTTGGCATCCAGCCAGTTGATTGCTCCGCAGAGCCCGAGCCTCTCGGGAGTTACGATGCACACATGGTTGGGAGCGAAGCTCTGGCAGAGGGTGCACGTGTAGAACGTACCAACGGCTTCGTCCGTCATCCCCCCCAGCCGCTCGTCCCGGTATCCGTAGGACTCCTTTGCCTCTGGGAGGTGCTTCTCGATTTCTGCAGGGTCGGTCATGATAGTCACCTGAACGCGGCTCAGAAGCCCACCAAACTCATCGTGGAACTTCGTGTGAAGCACATCGCCGAAGTGCTTGAACCTCAGGCCCCTGGCGACCCCGTCCTTGCTCAACCTGATCCAAACGAGGTTCCTTTGGCCTGTGTGCCATCCGCCCTCTGCGAAGTTGATGAATTGGTGTATTCTCCTCTCCAGGACGGACTCGAAGTCCTTCTGCATCTCCTTTCCGTAGACCTCGACGACGATGCCAAGCGGGCTACTGCTCGCCTCCTCAAGCTCGTCAACGTCCCGTCCGATCAAAGTGATTTTTCCGTCCTCCACCTCGTCCGCCTTTCGCATCTTCACGAGCTCGAAGACGGGCGTCTTGGAGGGTCCGCCGCACTCCACGTACGTGTCCGGTCGCCTGACCGTCTCGCCCTCGAAAGCGGGTCCGTACGCGACCGGAATATCGACTGCTCCCAGCTTGATCTGCATGTCCCTGATTTCGATCGCGGTCTGCACGAGCTGGTCATAGTCCTTCTGGACTACATACTTCCCGGGGATTTCCTCAATGTCCTGGTCCGTGATCGTCGGGCTCCCGTTGAACATGACGGCGAACTCGGCAGCGACCTTGATGTGGTCGAGCGGGCCGAGCTGGAACACGACGACTTTTGGTCTCTTGCTCAGGTAGTTGTACAGTCCTTCCCTATCGCCCCTCTTTATCCCGCCAAAGGCGAGGGCGGCTCTGATGGCGAAGCTCAGACCATGTATGGCCTGTGTGAACTCGCCCAGGGGATAGAGCATTATGTCCGTCCCCATCTTGATGCCCTGGTCCTCGAGCTGCCTGATTATGTCGAACGTCGCCATGAGGAGCATTCCCTTGTTCTGAAAGTCCCTCACAGTCCTGGCGAGGGCCTCCGGGTCCTTCGCCTTGCCCAGGAAGACGATGGCGCCAGGGATAGTATCGTCGACGAACGCTATGCCCAGATTCCTCAGAACAGGGTCACCGACGAAACCGCAGTAGTCCTGCGTTCCTGGCGGGGCCTCGTTCGCGTAGGGCTTGTCGTTGTCGATGTATCTGATCGCCTCCACGATCTCGGCGGACCACATGGTGGCCTCACCGGCGGTGAGCGCGTTCTCCATGGTCGGCTCATGCCTTATATTCGCCCTCACCTGACCCAGGAGAGGCGGGAGATCTCCGAGCTTCTTGACTGGCTTTGTCGTCCAACCGTAGAAGCAGGGAAGCTCGTATCCTGTATCCGGATACTCTATGGGCTTCTCGGGGCCGTATTTCCCTATGGCGCGGTTGAGCAGGACGTCAGCGTAGCCGGTCGCCGTAATGGCTCCGGAGATCGCCATGCTGAACAGCTCCGTCTGGGAGACCCTGCTCATTCCCGCTCACCTCCATCCGCCTCGACCACCGGGGCCTTCGCGAACACCTCCTCCTTCGTGTCCCCAGTCCAATATATGATTTCCTCATCCTCATCGATGCCCAACCTCCACCGTCGGTTCTTCACTATGTTCACCAGTCTTCTGGCGGCTTCGATGGGGTCCTCCTCGAAGATGAAGTAACCCCCGTAGACATCGCGTGCAGTGTGCTCTGCGATCTGCGTGACGAGCGGACTCCCGTGTATGAAGGGCAATATGCCCACGTGAACCGGCCAACCCGTGGCCACGAGCCACGTTCCTATCGCCACGGCCTTCTCGCTCATATCCTCGGGCGCGCTCGCGACGACCGGGAGGTCCTTGATGTCCACTCCCATCTTGTTCGCGAGCATGGTCATGAGGTCGTGTATTCGGGAGTTGTCCACGCATGCCCCCATGTGCCAGATGGGCGGAAGTGCGTCGTTCAGCCCGAACTTCTCTCCCAGCTCGGTGAGGACCTCCTTCAGATTCTCTCCCGCCAGTTCCTGTGTGGCCTTGGATGATGCGAGTCCCGCTCTCACGAACGCCCCAGCGGCACAGCCAGTCGTCAGAACGAGGATGTCGTTCTTCACCAGCTCCTTCACGATCGTCACATGGCTTGCATCATGGCACGTCCTGAGGTTGTTGCATCCAGCCAACAGGCCGATTCCGCGTATCTTTCCTTCCTTTATCCTGTCCGCCAGGTACTGGAGCGGGTCATCGGAGACCTTGGACAGGATTTCCATGATCTGTTCCACGCTGAATCCCACGCAACTGCTCTCCTTCACCTCCGGGATTATGATGACCTCTCCTCTCTCCTGATAGGCTTCGATTGCCAGCTGAATTATCCTCGTCGCATCCTCCTTCGCCGTTGTCGGATTGAATTCTATGTGGATGTCCCCAGTCTGCCTACAAAGGTCGGATGTGGATATGAGCCTCGTATGGTAGCAGCCGGTCCACATGCCTAGTGAAGGCATCACGCATTGATAGTCGACCACCATCGCATCGATGACGCCCGTCGCTATTGCCAGTTCCTGGGAGGCGAAGTTGGTGGCCAGCGGGATTCCTCTTCGCAGCAGGAGATCGTTTCCGGTGCAGCATATTCCGACGATGTTTATCCCGTCTGCTCCGACCTCCTTGGCAGCGTCAGTCATCTCCTCCGCCACATCGACCATGACCTCGCTCAGGACGGGGTTGTGACCGTGGACCGCGATGTTGACAGACTCCTTCCTCAACACCCCGAAGTTCGTCGCCGTGACTCTGAGCATGGGCGTTCCGAACAGAATGTCGTTCAGGTCCGTCGATATGTGCTCTCCAGCCAGATCCGCGAGAGCGCACTTGATCCCGTCGAAGATCAGGGGAACCGGGTCCGCATCCACGCCCATGGTCGTGCGGTGCATTATCTCCGTGATCGAGGCATCGATGTTGTACGGGAGGACATCGCACCTGTCCAGAATCTCCATCCTCTTCGGCGTGAGCATCGTCTTCAGCCACGTGAGCGGCTCATGCTCCGCCCTCGAGAAGTCCTCGAAGACCTTCTCCAGGAGCTCCATACCGATCTGCTTTGTGTCCTTTCCTTCCACATCTATGCCCACTCTATTCGCCACTGACCTGAGCTTCTCCTCGTCCTTGATGGTATAGGCGTCCGCCTTCCCCTCGAGAGCGGCCTTCATGGTATGCGCCACATGCCTTCCGTGGTCGGAATGGGCAGCGGTTCCGGCGGCTATCCTTCTGAGCAGGTTTCTGGACACGATCGTGTAGTCCGTGGCCCCGCATATCCCCCTTGTGGGTTCCTTCCCGAAAGGATTTATCCTGCACGGTCCCTGGAAACATATCGTACAGCATATTCCCAGCTCGCCGAAGCGGCATTGCGGTTTCATTGTTTCGTAGCGGTCCCACATGGTCGTGGCATCGATACCCGCCTCGCATACGCTGTCCAGCAGAGCTGCGGTCGCTGGGTCGTGCGTTTTCTTTCTCATCTCAGACTCCTTAGCCATGATAATCCTCCTATCATTCCTTTATCGTCAAAGCGTCAGTGGGACAGGACGAGATGCAGGCCAAGTCCTCATAGCCCTCGCAGAGGTCGCACCTCACTGCGACCCCATGGAACTCGTCCTTCTCGATGCAATCGAACGGGCATGCCTCTATGCATTCCCAACATGCCGTGCACTTCTCATCGTCGAACCTGACGAACCCATCCTCTTCCTGAGATATCGTGTCGTACTCGCAAGCCTCTATGCATTTGGGGTTCTTGCAGAACTGACATCTCAAGAGATGGGGCCTGTCCCTCTTCTCCGTCACCCTCACGCGGGGGATAGGTCTCGGCTCAGCAAAACACAACTCGGGCCATCCCTGCAAGAAAGAGCGCCTCTCTCCGCATGCAATCTCGCAAGCCCTACAACTCATGCACTGCTTCCAATCGAACCTCACGTGCTTCACTCGGTTCCCCCGACGAAGATGGCCAACAACTCGAATAAGTTGTATGCAAAGCCCGCTTATAAAGTTGACTTGCCAGACCTCATCTTACTTTCCAAATTCACGAAGCTCTGGATGCTGGCTCCAACGAATGATGTTCGGCAAAAGACGAAGTTCGACCTTTCCCGTTGGCCTCTAGTCCTCAGAGGCGAGCTGTCCGGCCAAAGCCCAATTGGACTTCTCCACGTCGTTGAACACAATCCAAATCGCATCCGGCGGTATGCCTGCAATCCTCACGAAGGCGTCAGTGATCGCTCTCGCGAGCTTCCGCTTCATTTCCTCGTCTCTGGGCCACATATATACGTTCACGAATGGCATGAAGGACCTCCTTTGGGAACGGAATGCCTTCCCACGAAAAAAGCTATCGTTCAGCCCGCGAGTCCCAGATTCTTCTCCAACTCCTCTATCGCGGAGACGATTTCCGAGCAGTCCTCATGGTCGATCGGCGGGACGTCCTTCACGTCCGCCTCGATCATGCACTGCATGTACGGAATGGATCCAATCATCTCGATGCCGATCTCCGCGAGCTTCGAGCGGGTGAAGTCATCCTCCCCGAGGGATTTGTTGAGGACCGCCACGATCTTGGTGATGCCCACGTCCACAGCCAGCTTCCTTATCCTTTCCGCCGTCTCGATGGACTTCCTTCCGGGTTCGACGACGATCACGAGGACATCCACGCCCTCTGCCGTGCCCCTGCCCAGATGCTCGACTCCCGCCTCCATGTCCATGATGAGGACCTCGCCCCTGTCCAGAACCAGGTGCTTCAGGAGCCGCTTCAGGAGCGCGTTCTCCGGGCAGAAGCATCCGCTTCCTCCCACGTCAATCGTGCCCAGAACGATCAGCCTCACGCCGTCCTTTGCGATGATGCCGTACTCTTCCACGAGGTCGTCCACTTTCGGATTGAGCCTGAACATCTGTCCGTACGAGGACCCAGGCCTCACGCCCGTCCTCTCTTCTATGAGGTCCAGCATCTGGGACAGCGGGACCAGATTCTTCCTTTCGTTCTCTGGCACTCCCACGGCTGACGCTAGGCTGGGCGATGGATCGATGTCCACGGCCAGTACCTTCTTCCCGCGCCTCGCCAAAAGCCTTGCCAAGGTCCCAGCGAGCGTGGACTTGCCCACACCGCCTTTCCCGGCTATACCGATTCTCTGAGCCATCGAAGTCCTACTTGGAGGCTATGACAAACCTGTGGTTCACGAAGTCCGCTCTCTTCATCGTCCCCTGGACCGTCTTCATCTCGCCCATTATTCCGATGCAGGTTATCGTCCTGCCGTTCACTTCTATCTTGGCGACGTCCCTCATGAGCTCCGTCTCTTCACCGTCCATTTCAACGTATACAGTCGATTCGCACATGTCCTCACTGGCTCTGGGTAGGCAAGGTCGATATTTAACGCTTCTTTTCGGCCCCCGGAGCAGGGCTATCTTCTGGAGTACCTTCCCATCATCGTGGCTTCGCCGATCTTGTGCTCCTCCAACTCTCTGTAGAAGGCCTTCTTCTCCGTCGCCTGTGTCCTCTCGATGTCGAGCGCATAGAGCCTGAAGTAGTACCTGTGGATCCCGCTCGGCGGGCAGGGTCCTCCGTAGTCCTCCCTTCCGAAGTCGTTCGTGACCTGGCGGGAGCCCGCTGGCTTGCTGTTCTGAGGGATATCTCTGGTCTCCGGCGGGATGTCACCAAGAAGCCAGTGTACCCAGGTCCCCATGGGGGCGTCCGGGTCCTCAACGATGAGTGCGAAGCTCTTGGTCCCCTCGGGAACCTCCTTCCAGGCGAGATGGGGCGATATGTTCTCTCCGTCGCAGGTGAATCCAGAGGGAATGTCCCCACCGTCCTCGAAGTCGGTGCTTTCCATTCTCATATTATCGGCATCGGGGTTTGCGTACATGATATTTTCTTCGAAATCCAAACTCATTTCTTCGCCGTGTGGATTCCTACCACTCCGAGGAAAATGGGCTCGAAGGTGACCTTCCTGAAGCCCGCCCCGCGCAGGATCGCGGTAATCTCCTCCGACACTGGGAAGTTCAGTGCCGATCTGCTCAGATAGGTGTACGAGCTCTTGCTCCCTGAGATCAGTCTGCCAACGAGGGGGACCACGGTCCTGAGATAGCCATGGTATGCTTTTCTCAGGAGTTCCCCATCCGGCTGGCTGGTCTCCACGATGACGAAGTACCCTCCCCGCTTCAGTATTCTGATCACCTCACTCAGATAGGTCTCGAACGAGGGATTCTTGTAGAGGAGATTCCGGAAGGAGAATGCAGTCGCCACGCAATCGAAGGACCCGCTCGCGAAGGGAAGATGTCCCGCGTCCGCTACCACCAGAGGGTTCGCTCCTCCGGCCTTCAAGCCAGCCCTTTCGATCATCGACTCTGAGAAGTCGGCGCCCATAACCTCCGTCCCGTTCG
>JBHIBK010000076.1:0-7587 GCA_046759065.1 Thermoplasmata archaeon
CGGCCCGCCGGCGGGCGCCGGTTGTCGCGAGCACGCGAAGGCCGCGGGCTACGACTACGGCGAGGGCTTCTTCGACTTCTGCATCAGCTACCTGAGGAAGGGCGGCGACCACAAGCCGTCCACGCTCGTGGACGTTGAGTGCAAGAGGCCGACGGAGATAGACTTCCTGAACGGCAAGATAGTCGAGTACGCTGAGAAGCTTGGCGTCGAGGCTCCGTACCAGACGACGATTACGACCCTGCTGAGGGCGAAGCAGGACCTCTACCTGAAGGGGGATTAGCTTGAGCGGGCCGAAGAGAAAGGAAATTCGTGCGTCCAAGCAGCTTCGGGAGCTTCTGACGAGGCAATACAAGGAACTGGACGAGGCGGCCAACGACAGTGGCAAGGTGGCGTGGTGCTCCAGCGTCGGCCCTGCGGAGGTGCTCGTTGCATTCGGCTTCAAGGTCTACTTTCCCGAGAACCATTCCGCGCTCATCGGCGCGAGGAAGATGGCGGACGACTACATCCCCATCGCCAACGCCATAGGATATTCGCCCGAGATCTGCTCGTACCTCACGAGCGACATAGGCGCCTTCCTCAGGAACGAGACGCCGCTCAAGGATGCATATGGAGTGTCCTCGATTCCGAAGCCAGACGTGCTGGCGGTGAACACGAACCAGTGCCGCGACCTGTACGAGTGGTTCTCCTTCTTCGGGCGTCGCTTCGACGCTCCGGTCGTCAGCATTCACCCGCCCAGGTACCTGGATGAGGTGGAGGAGCATCACGTGGACGACGTGGCGAAGCAGTTCGAGGACATGATCGCATCCCTGGAGAAGATAACCGGAGAGAGGCTGGACGAGGACAGGCTGAAAGAGGCGGTCGCGCTCTCGCTCGAGGCGACGGAGCTCTGGAAGTCCTTCCTGGACACGGCTGCTCACGTACCCTCGCCGCTCACATTCTTCGATGGCACGATTCACATGGCTCCCATCGTCGTGATGAGGGGGCGGCAGGTCGCGGTGGAGTACTACAAGCTGCTCAAAGCCGAGATGGACCAGAGGATCGGAGCTGGAGTCGCCGCCGTGGACGACGAGCGGTTCCGCATCTACTGGGAGGGAATGCCCGTCTGGGGCAGACTTCGCAAGCTCTCGGAGCAGTTCATCGACCTGAGGACGTGCATAGTCGCGTCCACGTACTGCAACAGCTGGATATTCGATGACATGACGCCCGATGACCCGATAAGGAGCATGGCTCTCGCGTACACGAAGGTCTTCGTCAACAGGTCAGAGCCCGCCAAGGAGAGGTACATCCTCGACATGATTAAGAAGTTCAAGGTGGACGGTATAGTATTCCACGATGCGAGGACGTGCGCCGCGAACTCGAATGCGAGCTATGGGATGCCGACGAGGCTGATGGAGGACCACGGGATTCCTGTTCTGACGCTCGACGGTGACCTGAACGACCTCAGGTGCTGGTCGGATGAGCAGGCGACCACGAACATAGAGGCGTTCATCGAGCAGCTGGAGGAGAGGTGAGTGTTCGCCGGGATAGACGTCGGTGCTTCTGCGACCAAGTGCATGATAATCACCGAGAGCAAGAACGAGGTTTCCTCGGCGGTCAAGAGAACGGGCATGGACCTCAGGAAAGTGGCGCATGACGTCTACTCCGAGAGCCTGAGGGCGGCGGGCATTGAGGCGGACGGTGTGACAGTCGTCGCCACCGGATTCGGACGGAAGAACGTGGACTTCGCGGATTCCGTGAGGACTGAGATAAGCTGTCACAGCAAGGGCTGCTTTCACTACTTCCCTCGAGCGCTGACGATAGTGGACATCGGCGGGCAGGACACCAAGGTGATGAGGACGAACGAGGAGGGAAAGATTATCGACTTCAAGATGAACCGGAAGTGCGCGGCGGGAACTGGAGCTTTCCTGGAGGAGATCGCGCGCAGGCTCGACGTCCCCATGGAGGAGATGAACGGGATTGCTCTGTCATCGAAGCGGGAGATCGAGATCGGCGCCTACTGCACCGTCTTCACCGCAACGGAGGTCTTGTCCAAGATTCGGGAGGGCGAGAACCAGGAGGACATCATTCGAGGGGTCTACGGGTCGGTCATCAAGAGGATTCAGGAAATGGATCCGCTAGTCAGCGATGTCGTGCTAACTGGCGGGGTGGCTGCGCACAACGAGATACTCTTCGAGCTCCTTGAGGCGGCACTTGAGCGGAAAGTGCTGAAGCCGCCAAGACCGCAGTTCACTGGCGCGTTCGGTGCAGCGCTTTATGCGATGAAGTGACTACTCCGCGGGCCTGCAGAACCTTTCTCTCAGTATTCGATGCAGAACCTTCCCGGTCGGCGTACGAGGCATCTCCTCCTCCGTGATGAACCTCACCCGCTTGGGCTTCTTGAAGGCGGCCATCCTTCCCCGGCAGAACTCGATCAGCTCTTCCTCCGTGCAGACCTTGCCATCCTTGAGCACGACTACCGCCGTGACGGCCTCACCCCATTTGACGTGCGGCTCTCCGATTATCGCGACCGCCCGGATTGCATCGTGCTCCCCTATCATGCCCTCCACCTCGGACGGGAAGACGTGCTCCCCGCCAGTGATTATCATGTTGTCCTTCCTGTCCACGAGGGTGTAGTAGCCGTCCTCGTCCTTGCGCGCCATGTCTCCAGCGGTGAAGTAGTCCCTACGAAAGGCCTTCTCCGTTTTCTCGGGCTGCTTGTAGTAGCAGTCGAACATCATTGGACCGCGCGAGTAGAGCTCACCGACCTCGCCGATTGGAACCTCATTGCCATCATCGTCTAGCAGCTTGATGACGTCCGTGCCGATGCACTCCTGACCTATCGAGCCCAGCTTGCGCATCTGGTCCTCCGGTCTGAGCAGCGTCACCAGCCCAGCCTCCGTGGAGCCGTAGGCCTCGAACAGCTGCACGCCCTTGAAGAAATCCATTATCTCCAGCTTCGTCTTCTTCCACACCGGTGCGGAAGAGCAGAGAATGGATCGCATCGAGGAAACGTCGTACTTCGCCTTCTCCTCCTCCGGGAGCGAGAGGATCAGGTTGTAGTGCGTCGGGATTAGGGACGTGAACGTTATCTTCTCCCTGTCTATGATTCCCAGGACCTCGGACGGATTGAAGCTCTTCTCCTTGTGCACGTAGACGCTCGCACCGATGTACGTGAAGACGAACGAGTAGAACGTCGAGTTCACATGGAACAGGGGCATCACGACCAGCCCGTAGTCATCTGGCCTGAAGCTGAACTCGACCTCGTTTATCAGGTAGAAGGAGATGTACGATGCGTGGGAGCGAACGACGCCCTTGGGGATGCCAGTCGTCCCAGACGTGTAGAGGATGACCCACGTGTCCTCGTTCCCTATCTCGACAGCAGGCTCTTCCTCACCGCCGCTTTGCAGGAACTCCTCGAAGTCCGTGTAGCCCTCGACTGGCTCTTCCTTCAGCGAGATGAACCTCTCGGGCGGGATGGAAAGCTCGTCCCTGATCTCGTTGACCCTGTCCACGAAGTCCTCATGCACGATCACCGCGGACGCGTCCGAGTTCTCGAGTATGTACTGGAATGCCTTGGCGGTCCTCCGCCAGTTGAGCGGGACGACTATCACCCCCGACTTCGCGGCGGCGAGATAAATCTCCATGAACTCGATGCAGTTGTAGAGAACGACGCCCAGCTTGTCACCCTTCTTGAGGCCCGTGTCAAGGAGCGCATTCGCGAGCCTGTTCACTCGCGCGTTAAGCTCAGAGAATGTCACGGACCGCCTCTCGTCCCTAAGGGCCATCTTGTCAGGGAACTTCGCTGCATTGACTCGCAGTGATTCGCCGATGTCCAGCCAAGCCATGTCCTTCCTCCCCGCGGGTTAGTGGGAAAGGCGATAGGGGTTCTTAAATGGTTCTTTTCGGTCGCGTGTAGATGACCCTGCACTCCTCGTCAAAGCACTCGCGGCAGTCCTCGTCCATGCTCTCGGGGTCCACGGGCTCGACGCGCACCTCAAGGCCGAGTTCCTCGTACATCTCCACCGCTTCGCTCAGGCGGGGCTCTGATAGCACGGACTTCTTCTCCCAGCCTTCTTTGGTGAGATTCTCCTCGGTCATCGAGAACCACGATTGCCAGCGTCGCTTATATGGCTTGTGCAAGACCAACAGGCTTATCTGGTTCGGTGGGATTTCCGGAAACGATGTCCGTCATCGAGTACCGCCACCCCACAGTCGAGGACTTGAAGGCCATCGTGGATATCATCAACATCTCCAATCGGGACAATCCACTCTGGGAGGTTCACAGTCCGGACGAGTTCAGGAAGAACACGTTCGAGCACGATGAGTGGGATGCGGAGGGTCACTGGGTCGCGGAACGAGGAGGCAAACCTCTCGGCTACGGCGGTGCCAGAATTGGCAAGAGCCGCCAGGAAATGGGGGAGAACGACGGATGGATCGGCATATGGGTTCGTCCAGAGGAAAGGGCACGGGGCGTCGAGAACGAGATCATGCAGCGGTCCGTGGATTATCTCCGCAGCAGAGGTGTCGACAAGGCCAAGTACTTCGATCTGAAGGGGATCGATTGGAGGGACACGGTCAGACATGATTTCGGCTTCAGCATCATTCACCGTGAGTTCTTCTTGGTCAAGAAGGACCAGGAACTGCCCGCGCATACCACACCAGAGGGACTCGGGTTCAGGGACTTCCTTCTGCGCGAGGCGACGGACAAGCAGCTCAAGGACCTTGTGATTTTGGAGAATGACGCCTTCTCCGAGGACAAGTACTACACTCCGAACACGATGGACTCGCTCAGGAAGTGGAAGGAATCGTCGCCCAACATCGTCAGGATCAACTTCGCGACGATGAACGACGAGCTCGTGGGGGTCTGCGTTTCCGAGATCGAGCTTGAGTACAACAAGGTGCACAAGATCAACGCAGGATGGATAAGGCTGTTCGGCGTCGCGAAAGCCCACAGGAATAAGGGCATCGGGAAGGCTCTCCTGCACAACGGATTGCAGTGGCACTGGGAGCAGGGTATGGACACGCTCTACGTGGGCGTCGATGAGTTGAACCCTCCAGCCGAGAGGGTGTACCGGTCCGTCGGGTTCGAAATCCAGGACGAAGGAGCCATCTGGAGCCTCGAGGTCTAGACTTCCAGCAGCTGAAAGCTTCCGTCAACGTCGATTCTCGCGTAGTGCGGCTCGATGTCGTATCCTCCGTAATGCTTTGTCGAGAAGATGCTCAGCAGGCGATTATCAAAGAAGTACGAGTAGCCCCCCTCGAACATCTGATGGCTCCTTATCACCAGCGAGATGTCGTTCCTCTCCACGAACTCATCGAAGATTCGCCTTCCGTAGAGGTAACCGAAGCCGCGCTTGAAGTTGAACTCGAACCTCTCCTCCGCGGGCACGTCCTCGCTCGGATCGCCCCACATCATCTGGCGGCTCGCCTCCTCCAGGTCCCCGAGCAGCTTGGTCTTCTTGAGCGCCTTCAGCTCGCCCAGTGAGAACGGGCCCTCGTGGTGCGGGTCGAATGGAATCCCGCCGTGAACGCCGAACACGCGGTTCCACTCGAGCAGGACGCCGTGGGGCATGGCCGCAAACACTTCCTGATACCGCTTGAAGCCGCCCTCCCCGATGCATGGATGGTCTGAGGCCGCGCGGCGGAAGCCGTATATGTTGTTCATCTCCTGGCTCTCGTGGTTGCCCCTCAGCATCACCACCCGCTCAGGAAAAAGGACCTTCAACATGCTGATGAGGTTGATATTGGCTATGTCATTCGGCCCTCTGTCGACGTAGTCACCGAGGAAGACCAGATAGGGCTTGTCCTCCAGCGGGAGGAACTCCTTCGACACGATAGATATCGTCGTTCTCAGGTCCCCGTGGGTGTCCCCGACAAAGGTGACCGGGCGGGGTTCGTTGAGACGCACCAGCGCGTTCTCCTTCCCCATGAGCGTCTTCAGCTCCCTCTGCAAGCGTTCAATCTGCCCCGCAGATAGCATCTTGATCTTGAAGGGGTCCTTCAGGATTTCCTCGAAAGCGATTTCCTCCACAGGGCACATCTAGGAAGGAATAGCGGTCGGTGTTCCTTATCTTTTCGGGTGTTCCCAAGAATCCTTTATACGCGGCAGGCATATCAGCCGTTCATGAGGCCCTTGGATAAGGAGGACACGGAACTCGTGGAGATGGCTTGCGAGGTCGCCGAGAATTTCTCGAAGGTGAAATGGAACGGAAAGAGGCTGTCTGGTGTCGGCTCCGCCCTGCGCACCAAAGACGGTGACATATTCTCTGGGCCGAACATCGACCATCCCGAATCTGCACCCTGCTCGATGTGTGCCGAGTACACTGCTCTTTCGAAGGCGTACAGCGAAGGACACACGGAAGTGGACACGATAGTTGCGTGCTGGTACAAGAACGGCGACGACGGAATCCTACCGCCGTGCGGCAGATGCAGGGAGTTCATGAGGCTCTTCGGCAATCCTTGGGTCATCATCAAGACGGAAGAGGGCCCGCGAAAGGCGAGGCTGGACGAGATTCATTCTTATGCACCGGAGTGAGTGTGGAATTGCAGGCGTCGTCTGGACACAGAGCGCTTCGTGTCCCATTTCGTTCTGATTTGTCGCTTCTTTACTTAGAGTAAAGCTTTTTTACCACGAATCATATGTATTAGACATGAAGAAGAAGGAGGCAACAACGGTCACCATCAGCTCAAAGGGTCAGATAACCCTCCCGAAGGCGCTCAGGGAGAAATATCACCTGACCCAAGGAGAGGAGGCGCTCGTACTTCCTGCCCAAGATGGGATTCTTGTCAAGCACAAGGAGCTATCCCTTCGCGGGATTCTCGCTGGCAAGATTGACACAGAGGGATTCGAGAAGGACATCAGGATGTTACGAAAGGAGTGGACTCTGTGAGCGAGTACATACTAGACACGATGGCTCTCGTGAGGCTTCTCGAGGACAGACTGCCGAAAAGAGCGAATGCCGTTGTGAAGGGAGCCGAGAAGGGCGAAAACCTTCTGCTGGTCCCAGAAATCGCTATGGGCGAGTTCACGTACGTGGCTCTGAGAGGAAGGCTCAGGACAGAAGACCCTCTAACGACCATAAGGGAGGTGCTCACGCACATGAGGTCTTCGCGCTTTCTTTCTCTCGTGCAGATGGACTTCTCCTGCTGGGAGGCTTTCCTCGATGTCGACCTTGCGGAGCTTCACGACAGGATGATATGCTCAATCGCCATCGTCAGGAACGTTCCGGTGGTTACAGATGACAAAGACATCACTTTGTGGGGTGGAGTGGAGACGGTCTGGAGCTAGGCCTCGAATCCCATCCTCTTCAGGGCCTTGTGACATCATTCGCTGACAGAACTGGGAGCTTCGGCATACTTCTCGACCTCGATCTCGACGAAGGATGTCTTGGAGCCCTTGGGTGCCTTCTGCATGAGGATCTGGTAGTGCTCTTCGAGTCCCCTCTTCAGTCTCTCGACAGCCTCCTCCTCCGTGGCACCCTGGTCAGCGACGTTCGTCACCGGGTCCGTGGCGACGAAGAACTTGCCCTCCTTCCTGACCGAGATCATCGCCTTCAGCTCATCACCGGTATTCCATGGGCGCGAGGGTACAAGATACATGTGAATGTT
>JBHIBK010000077.1:0-7566 GCA_046759065.1 Thermoplasmata archaeon
GAGGAAGTGGCCGTGGAGGTATCCGGACTAACCGACTCGGCCTTCTCATATGTCAAGGAGAAGGTTGTGGAGGCGAGGAAGACCGGCATCGGAATAGAGGGGATGAGAGACCTCCTGAAGAAGGCCAAGATAGCCATGGGAACCGAGAGCTATTCTGACGCCTTGAGCCAATTGGTTGAATGCAACAGAACCGCGGACGAACTGCTCGAAAAACATAAGGAGACCTACAATGCGATATCCTCATCGGCCGCCCTCGTTGGTGAAGCCAGAAAGAAGAAAATGGACGTCTCGAAGGCTCTGAGGATTCTGCTCGCGGCAAAGAAGGCCTTTGAGGGTCATGACTACGAGAAGGCGCTTGACCTGGCAACAAGGAGCAAGAAAGAAGCCGAGAGGCTCATGGTTCTCTATTCATCCGCAGAGAAGATCGCATCCGTCAATGAGAGGATCGAGCTCGCACGAGAGCTCGGGATAGACATCGCTGGGATGAATGGCGTTGTCCAAGAGGCAAAGGACGCCATAAAGGAAAAGAAGTACGAGGCGGCACTGGAACTCGCGGACAAGAGCATGACTGGGGTCCAGGAGCTCTTGAGAGATGGCATTCTCAACACTATCGCTTCAACACAGTCCCTCTCATCGGAGTCCCATGAGATAGGGGTTCAGACCGATGGCGCGAACGCGAATCTCACAGAAGCGAGGAAGTTGCTGGACGAAGGCCAGTACGAGGCATCTGCCGAGCTTGCGATTAAGGCGAGAGACGCGCTTTCGAAAACGCGCGGGAAACTGGATGAAGCTGCTGGCAAGATCAAGGAGGCAAGAACCGCCCTCCTGGAAATCGAAGGCATGAACGTCGAGGCCCCTGAGTCCACGAAGTTCCTTGAAAGGGCGGAAAGGAGTCTGGAGACGGGTCGATACGAAGACGCACTGGAATCCGCTGAGGAATGCCTGAGGAATCTGAGGATTGAAAGGGACACATACATCACAGGCCTGATCAATTCCTTCATCGACGTTATCAAGAAGGCTAAGAAGGAAGGCGTGAACACAAAGTCTGCAGAGGAACTCATCGCCAAGGCAAAGAATCACTTCAGGGCTGGAGAATACAAGGAGGCCATTGAATACGCAATGAAGAGCGAAGGCGAGGTCGAAAGGGTGGGCCTCCAACAGGATATGGCCCGAAAAGCCATCACCACCGCGAAGAAGAAGATGGAAGGTTTCCCCATAGCCATTCAGCCTGCTGAAGACCTTCTCCGCAAAGCCGAGGAATGCTTCTACAGTGGGGACTATCATAAGGCTCTCGAGTTGAGTCTGAAGAGCGGGGACGTCTTCCATGAGTCCGTTGAGGCGTACGAGGATGCGAAGAAGTCGCTGGACCTGGCGGAAAAGATGCGGGAAACAGTGGTTTCCATCGGAGCGGACAGCTCTGAAGTGGAGAAGATGCTAGGTGAGGCCAAGTCTGCGCTCGAGTCCGGGAATATGGAAGCCGCGAGAGATCTGGCGATACAATGTCACGAATGGGCGACTGGAGCCTCCGAATCTCACCTGATTCGAATGGCGACCAAGGCAACTGACAACATCGGTCTGGCAGAGGAACTCGGCCTGGAAAGCAGCTTGCCCAGACACAAGATAGGAGAGGCCAAAGCACTCATCAAGACCAGGGATTTTGAGAGCGCCAGGGGTCTAGTCGAGTCCGCTCAGGTGGAAATCGATGACAGCCTCTCCCAAATCACAACACAGGTCATAGAGAATTCAGAGAGTGCAGTACAATACGCCAAGAAAATAGGAGCGGATGTCACGGAAAGCGAGAACCTCATCCAATCGTCCAGGGAAGCCCTCGAACAGGGGAGCTTCCAAGACGCTCTCGATCTGGCAGAGGAGGCTGTTGGCAAGGTCGAGTCGACCAGAAAACTAGAAAAGGATTTCATTGATCTGACATACAAGGCTGACACCATCATCGGTTCGGCAAAGAGATTCGGAATAGACATCAAGGAAGCGGAAAAGCTCCTCCTGAAGGCTCTGGACATGAAGAATGAGAACTTGAAGGAGGCCATTGAATCCGCTCAGAAGTCTCTTAATCTCGCCAACGGGGCCATAGATGGATTCGCCCCGTCAGTTACCGCGGAAATCGATGCCAGGAAAGCCAACCTAGACGAATGGATGGATGCGGCGCTCACACTCCGCAACAATGGAAAGACGCTCGCCAGCAATGTCACAATAGAGATGCTCGGAGACGCTGAAACTGAAGCCCTGGAGACAGTCGAGAGCATAAGAGCGGGCGGTTCGGAGAGCATTCCCTTCAGGCTAAGAATGACTGCATCGGGAACTGTGCCCCTCGCAATCAAGGTAATCTCCCACAGAATCTTCGACGATGCTGAGTATGTTCAGGAGAGCATAGCACAGATTGAGGTCATTGAAACCCCCGGAAAGAAGAAGAAAGAGGACATAATCAAGATGGTCGCGGAAAAGGAGGCCAAGTGCGGGGTCTGCCGCGGAACGATAAAGAAAGGATTTCCGATGATCGTGTGTCCATGCGGCCGGGAGTTCCATGACACCTGCGCAGGAAGAGTTGAGAAGTGCCCCGAATGCGGGACCTCCTTGGCATGATTAGAGCAGTTTTCCCGCCTCCTTTTCGACTTCCATGTGGATTGTTCGATCTTCCATGAGCTCCAACACTCGGTCCACATCTGGGGTAAGAGGCCTGTCCTCTGAAAGATGCCTGACCGACTGTCTGACGACATCGTGAGCGGTTCTCACACCTCCCCCTGGCTTCAGCGGCCTCAGAAAATCAAGTCCCTGGGCAGCACAGATGAACTCAAGGGCGATGATTTTCCTGGAGTTCTTCAGAGCCGAGGCCGCATTCCGCGCTGCCAAGAGCCCCATACTCACATAGTCCTCCTGACCCGCGGATGTGGGTATTGAATCTGCAGAGGCGGGATGGGCAAGGACTTTGTTCTCAGAAGTTAGCGCGGCTGCCGTACATTGCGCCATCATGAGGCCTGAATGCGTTCCGCTCTTCTCGGTGAGGAAGGGAGGCAACCCGCTCAAGTGAGAATCCACAAGCCTGGCGATTCTCCTCTCGGAGAATGATCCAAGGATGCACATGGCCAGAGAGAGATGGTCCATCGCAATCGCGACTGGTTGCCCGTGGAAATTCCCGCAAGAAAGGGTCTCACCAGATTCCGCGAAAACTAACGGGTTGTCCGTCACCGAATTGACTTCTATCTCCGTGATCGTTCCCGCATAGTCGACTGCGTCGATCACGGACCCGATGACCTGGGGAATGCAGCGAATAGTATAGGCATCTTGCACCCTGGAACAGTCCTTGTGTGATTGGACTATCTCACTTCCCTTGAGGAGTCTTAGCATATTCCTGGCACATTTCACATGCCCCTTGTGGGGCCGGAGACTCCCAAGCCTTTTGTCGAGCGGTTGAGGCGAGGATTTCAACGCTTCAAAGCTCATAGAAGCCGCAATCTGTGCGTGCTTGACGAGGTTCAGCGAATCAAAGATGAGTAGAGTGGCGATTCCCGTCAATACGGACGTGCCGTTTATCAGTGCAACGCCCTCCTTCTGTTCGAGAACGAGGGGGTTGATCTTGGCTCTCTTCATTCCAGAATCGCCTTCCAGCACATTCCCATCGTAGATGCACAGCCCCTCTCCCATCAGAACCGCCGCGATATGGGCCAACTGGGCCAGATCACCACTTGCCCCCACCGAGCCGATCTCGGGAACGACAGGGTGGACCCTCCTGTTGAGCATTTCTATCAGTGTCCCGACGACCTCAACGCGGACACCAGAGAACCCCTTGGCAAGGCTATTCGCCCTGAGAAGCATGCTGGCTCTAACATACTCTTCTTCGAGGTTCTCCCCCACTCCCGCACAATGGCTTCTTACGAGATTCCTCTGGAGATCGAGTTGCTCTCGATCAGGAATTACAACATCGGCCAATTCACCAAAACCGGTATTTATCCCATAGACCAACCTATCCGATTTGAGGATCTCAACAACCGTTTTCCTGGATTCCTCCATTCTCCTTGCTGCTTCAGGAGAGAGTCTGACTTCTTCGAGGTTTCTGGAGACCTGAACGACATCATCTACAGTGAGGGACTCCCCATCCACTACGATCAATTGACCACCTTGTCGTGGAATAGGCATCCGACTATTTATGTTTCCGCGGACTCCCACGGAAACACTTCGAAACCTTAATGAAGAGAGTTCTTCTTTCTTTCCAGTCGTGCAAATCGTATTCCTTGGAACTGGCAGAAGCTGGCCGTCCCCAAAGAGGAACGTGGCAGCAGTGGCGGTGAAGAGAGGCGGAGAGATCATACTCTTTGATTGTGGTGAAGGTACTCAGAGACAGTTCATGATATCAAGCCTATCCTTTATGCAAGTTGAGAAGATATTCATAACTCACTTTCACGGGGACCATTTCCTCGGACTGCCAGGTCTGATACAGAGTATGACACTCAACGACAGGACAGAGCCACTACGGATTTGGGGACCAATGGGCACAAAAGAGCTAATCCGAGTGCTCCTGAGAACGGGCTATTTCAATCCCGGCTTCGATGTTCATGTCCAGGAAATGAAGGACGAATCGACAGTGGATTTTGAGGAATACTCTGTCTCGAGCGTCAAGATGAGGCACAATGTTCCCTGCATAGGCTTCGTGCTCCAGGAAGCGGAGAGACCGGGAAGATTCAACCGCGAGAAGGCAATCGCGCTCGGCCTGCCAGAAGGTCCCCTCTTCGGCAAACTGCAGAGAGGTCATACCATTGAGCATCAGGGGAAGAGAATAACACCCGGGATGGTTCTCGGGGAGAAGAGAGCGGGAAGAAAGATCGCATACTCGGGGGACACGCTTCCGTCCCAGGAATTCGCGGATGCGGCAAGAGAGTGTGATGTTCTCATCCATGATGCCACGACCGATGCCAGTCTTGAGGAGAAGGCGAATGAGTTTGGGCATTCGTCCTCCCGCCAGGCTGCACTGATCGCAAGAGACTGTGGAGCACGGAAGCTCTTTCTGATTCACGTAAGCCCCAGGTACGAGGAGGCAACCACGCTGGAAAGAGATGCCAAGGAGGTGTTCGAGGACTCTCGAGTTCCAGACGATTTTGACGAGTACCTAGTGAGGTACAGAGACTGACGTGGAACCGGTTGATGGCCTGGAGGAGTTCCGCCCGTCTTGGGCCACCTGGAAAGCTCATCTGGTAGGCTGGAGAAGGAAAGACCACCGAAAGCGATAAATCGTAGGCTGAGCTTTAAGTTCTCTTCACGGGGAGGAAGCACATGAATCGAAACATCTGCGTCGAGCAGGCTGATCAGAGACCTATGGAGGAAACCAAGATAGAAATCGTCGAAAGAAAGGGAATCGGACATCCTGACAGCATCGCCGACGGACTGGCAGAATCGGTGAGCAGGACCCTCTGCAAGCTGTATTTGGAGAGGTACAAGAGGATTCTTCATCACAATACAGATGAGGCGCAAATCGTGGGCGGTCAGTCGGCTCCCAGATTCGGCGGAGGAACTGTTCTTGAGCCCGCGTACATCCTTTTGGTGGGAAGGGCTACGACCCAGGTTGATGGCGAAAGACTCCCTTACAGGTCGAGGTCCATAAAGGCGGCCCGAGACTATCTCGAATCGTCCTGCCCCCATCTGGACGTTGACATGGATGTGATGATAGATTGCAGAATCGGCCAGGGATCGGTGGATCTGAGGGGCCTCTATGAGACCCAGAAGCTTCTTGCCAACGACACATCCTTTGGGGTGGGTTACGCGCCACTAAGCGAGACCGAATCGATTACATTCGAGACAGAACGACTCATAAACGGTCCACTCAAGAAGGAGATTCCAGAAGTTGGGGAGGATGTCAAGGTGATGGCAACGAGAGTTGATGACTTAATCAGCATGACAGTAGCAGCGGCAATGGTTGACCGTCTCGTTCCAGATAAGTCACACTACATCAGTGCCATCGAGGAATTGGAGGAGAAGATTCTCCAGAAAGCCTTGGAGAGGACAAATAGAGAAGTCCATGTCGAAACAAACACTGGAGACAACTACGATGATGGCATTTTCTACCTCACGGTAACGGGACTCTCGTTTGAGAATGGCGACGACGGATCCGTGGGCAGAGGCAACAGAGCGAACGGGCTCATTACGCCTTTCAGGCCCATGAGCATGGAGGCGACCGCCGGAAAGAACCCAGTCACCCACGTCGGCAAGCTCTACAACCTATTGACTCTCAGGATTGCCAACGAAATCGTGGATGCCAGCGGCGGTGACGTCATTGAAGCTTTCGTGAGAATTGTTTCTCAGATCGGAAAGCCAATCGATGAGCCCCAAGCGGCCAGCGTCCAACTGGTGTTGACTGAGGGCGTTCCCCTTGCAAGTATCAAGTCAGAGGCAGAAGCCATAACCGATGATTGGCTGGCAAACATCTCAAGAATCACAAACCTCGTGGTCAATGGCGAGGTTTCCGTTTTCTAGTGAAGTTCAGAACGCATCTCCCCAATCATCGGAATGCTGGACATCCGACTGGGAAAGGATTATAAGTGAACATTCCATTTTTAGCCTTGTTGGCTGGAATATGACGGAACTATTCGGCGAGCTCCAGGAAAAGAGGAACGAAAGGAACATCGAAGCCGAGAGGCACAAGAGGAGACGGGACGAACTCAATGACAAGACAAAGCAGTGGGTGGGGAAGAGGGACGAATTGAACGCGAAAGTCAGAGAGCAAATCGATAAGGCTATGGACCACAGAGAAGAGAGGGACAGGCTGAATCTCGAGGTGAAGAAGGCAAAGGAAGAAAGGGACAAGCTCAATCGCAAGGTCAATGAAATGATGGATGGAATCAACAGACTGAAAAGGAGACACACGCCGAGGGGCAAGATTCCCCTCAGCAGGCTGAAGAGGGATCTGAGAGACCTGGAGTTCAGGCAAATGACCTCGGTAATGAAGATAGAGAAGGAAAGGGAGCTCGTGGAGTCGGTTTCGCGACTAAAGATCGAAATCGACAAGAGAGAAAGGCAGCTAGAGAAGGTAGAAGAAATACAGAAGGCATTGCGAGACCTTGAAGAAACGAAGTCCGAGGCGGAAGAGTGCCACAAGAGCGTGGGAGAACTTGCAGACGCCGCACAAGAAGCGCATGACAAGATGATGGCCCTTTACGAGAAGAGCGATGTAATCAGAAGACAGGCAGACGCAGCACAGGAGCAATTCATACGGACCAAGATTACGGCCGACGAGGAACACAAGAGGCACATATCCCTCATCAGGGAAGTCCATGACTTCGACAAGATGATCAGCGGGATAAGACGGAAACAGAGAAGGGCAAGAGTTTCCGAGGGTGAAACGGTTGCGAAGAGGGAAGCTGAAGAGATCTATGATCGTTTCAAGAGGGGAGAGAAACTCAGCACAGAGGATTTGATGACTCTTCAAAAGTCTGGCTACATTTAGAGTTTGCACGTGAGTTTTCAGGAAAGTTTTAAATATAGGTGAATAAATATATCGCTTGGGGAGTTTTGGGCTAGTTCGTTAGAGTGCATCCCATCCCTTCTGACAAGGCTAGCCCTCCC